>JBDSGZ010000225.1:0-6284 GCA_039918735.1 Ginsengibacter sp. | reverse complement strand
ATGTTCTGGGCTTTTTGAAAATAAGGGTTACCGCCTCTTGGGGAGAACGAATCATAGTCCATTCCAAGTACAATGTTTATATAGTAGGCAAAGATTGCAGGTAAATTTGATACCAGCGCATCTGTTCCTGAAACCCTGTTTTCATTGAACTCCAATTGCTGAAAATCCGCGTATTTAAATGACACATCGTTATCCTGGAAATTAATCATCGGAGAAGAGTAAGAAGAATTAAAAACAGGACGGGCCGATTGAATTGTAAGTGAGCCTTTGTAAATATTGGCCTCGCCGGCTGATTCAAGATTGAGTAAAAAGCTGCAATCAATTTTTTCCTTCTGAGAGAATTGATCTGTGCTCCACTTCCGGTTATTCACAAAATCATTCAAAGAAGTTTGGAGCGTTTGAAACGCTTTTTTATCAACATTGCTGGACACTCTGTTAGCAAGGACGCTTACCCGGGCCTTCAATTCCTGCGAGTAAATGCCGGAATACAAGAGGAGAAAAGAGGCAGCTAAAAATATTCTCTTCATTTTTTCAGATTTATTATGATTTCAACGATATCAGCAGCTACTTCTTCCTTCCGTTTCTTTTCGAAATGATGTACTGCACCATTTCTGGCAAAAACGGATATTTTGTTTGTGTCATGGCTAAAGCCTGCGCCTTCATCTTCCAGTGAATTGAGAACTATCAGGTCCGCATTTTTCCCAGAGAGCTTTGCCATGGCATGTTCATTCCCTTTTTCTGTTTCTAATGCAAAGCCGACTAAAATCTGCTTTTTTGATTTTAATTCTCCTGCGCTGGAAAGAAGATCTTTCGTTTTAGTCAATTTAATAGATAACGCTTGCCGGGCATCTTTTTTTATTTTTTGGTCAGCAATTATTTCGGGCTTAAAATCCGCAACTGCTGCAGCCATCACGATTATGTCGGCTGCTGAAAAATAGTTGAATGCAGCATCAAACATTTGGCTTGCAGAGGTAACCCTAACCGTTTCTATTGAAAGGGGGACATCGAGCTGTGAAGGCCCAAGGATCAAGTGCACTTTGGCACCCCTGGATTGTAGCTCTTTTGCAATTGCGATCCCCATCTTTCCGGATGAATGGTTCCCTATAAATCGAACGGGATCGATCGCTTCATATGTCGGACCGGCCGTAACAAGAGCGACTTTACCTTCCAACTCCGATGAAACCAGAAAAAATTTCTTTAATTCTTCTAAAATTTCTTCTGGCTCCGCCATTCTACCCTCACCTGTTAAGCCGCTTGCTAGTTCCCCTTTGTTCACATTTATCAATTTGTGACCAGCTTCTTTTAAGATCTCAATGTTTTTTCGTGTTGCCGAATGTAGCCACATGTCTTCGTCCATTGCTGGAGCTATGAATGCCGGTGCTGTTGCTGATAGATAAACTGCCTGCAGAAGATTATCGCAAAATCCATGGGCTATCTTAGCAATGGTATTGCAACTCGCTGGAGCAATGAGAATCACGTCTGCCCATCTTCCAAGCATTACATGATTTGTCCATCCTTCTTCATTTGATAATTCGGAGAGAACCTTATTCTTAGAAAGAGTTGAAAATGTTAAAGGAGTTACGAAAGTCTTTGCCGCATCGGTCATGATCACCCTCACTTCTACACCATTTTTCACGAGCAGGCGAAGGAGGTTTACCGATTTATATACTGCGATACTGCCTGTAACACACAATAGGACTTTCTTACCTTTTAACATCTGACCAATTTGAAATATGCCTATTGCCCGATTCATAAATTGTGATTAGGCGATAGTATAATCTGTAAAACAAAAATGACGGTAAATTACCGTCATTAAAAGTATAATTTCTAATTCAAAAATTATTATAAATAAAACCTTGAAAATCGGAAAATCTCTCAGATGATCTTAATCAAAAAGATTGTCCTCATTCCTGCGGTAATAGATCTTGTCCTCCATAAATTCAGTGGTCGCTAAAAGCGCCGGATTTGGCATTCTTTCGTATGCTTTGGAGATTTCTATTTGTTCTTTGTTCTCGTGAATTTCCTCCAGGCTATCTGTATGGCTTGCAAACTCTTCCAGTTTGTTATGGAGTTCCTCCTTGATGGAAATATTTATCTGGTTCGCTCTTTTTGCGATCACCGCGATGGACTCATACAAATTTCCGGTTTTTGCCTTCACGTCAGTAAGATTTTTGGTTTCAACCACATTACTGGTGTTAGCGCTCTGTTGGCGTCTTAGTTTGCTCATTTTGTAATTGTTTAATATTATTCAGACTCAGGTTTTTGTAATGCTCGGCCTCTTTTAATAGCCCGCTTTCAGGATAACGATCTGCGAAATCAAAATATTCTGCTGATACCTTTTGATAACGATCTTCTTGTTTATTGCTATAGCTCATTTTTGCATACTCGTAGTACGACTTAATGGCCATCAGCATGTATTGATCACCTTTTTCAGATTCAGGAAATGTGTTTAACAGATTAGTAAATGAAATACCTGCAGCCCGATATTGCTGCAAATCATAATATAGCTGCGATGTTTTGTAATCCTTCAATTCTAATTTAGTCCGGCATTTTGCTATAATCTCGTTTGCATCAACTATTCTTGCGGATGTAGGGTATGTCGCAATGAAACTCTGCATCATTCCTATGGCTTTCACTGTATTTATCTGCTCAAGTTCTGCTTTTGGGGATTGCAAGTAGTAGGTATACGAATGCATATATGCAATTTCCTCGGCCTTAGAACTGTTCGGGAAAACCTCGAGAAAGCCTTTGAAAAGATTTTCTGCATCGGGGTAGTTCTTTTGGTAAAAGGAACAGTAGGCATATTTATAATAGAGATCTTCAAACTTGTCACTTCCTTTAAAAACGGGAAATAATTCCAGGTATAATTGGCCTGCATAATTATACTTCTTTTTTGCAAAATACTCATCAGCCTGCTTCAACTTGTAATCAAAATCGTTACTCTTAAGCACTTTACTGAAATGATTATTACAGGAAAACAGAACAAGTGCAAAGAATGATAGTAAGACTAATTTCATAAAGAGTCTGCGAATTTAGGTGATTTTGCACAAAAATGACTGATTATACAACATTGAGAAAGCGCAGCCAGTTAATATTTTCCCAATAACAAAAGACCCTTCCGCAGTGGGAAGGGTCTTTTGGTTAAAGCAAAAAGTATTTTATTAATTGGATTTAATATCAACTGTATTTGAGTCACCGCCACCAACTTCGCAGTTAGTAGTAATTCTATCTCCGCTGATACCTTCAGTTTCGGTAAGGTAGGTTCTAACAGCATCGATCCTTTTATTACAAAGCGCTTGTGACGCTTTAGAAGCAGCAGGATAGCCTGTAACTGTGATACTGCAATCTGCATTGTTCTTCAATTTAGAAGCCACAGTAGCAAGCATTGCCTTTGCATCGTTGCTCAGTGCTGCGGAGTTTCTACCTCTTCCTGCGAAAGAAAGGCTTGGTAGATCGCCGATCTGACAAGCAGGCATTTGAACCATGTTTTTGCAACACTCAGGATCAGGACATTTACCTACTCCATCAGCATCTACAGGCTGGCATTCAGTAGGAGTTATCAATTGCTTATCCTTACAATCTATAACGCCATCACCATCTGTGTCTTTTGCTACGCCGTGTGTATCAACCGGGCAACCAGCTGGAGTATTTGGCTCTTTGTCAAGCTGATCAACAATACCATCTCCATCAGAATCTTCAAATACAGGTTTTGGAATCTTCATGTGCTTTGGATTATTGATCTCGCTATAAGCATAGTCAAGTGGGTTAATCCACCATAGAGGCTCAATTGATTTAGAGCCAAGATTAAAGTTCAAGCCCAATGAAATATAGTTGTAACTATCGTAGTCGCGTGTTTGAGCGGGATCTGCGAAAGCATGTTCCTGCCATTGCTGACCATCTAACAAATCGTCCTTAATGAAAGTAAACCTATCTTCAAGTGCAAGGTTTACGCGTTTACCCAATTTGAAAGCAATTCCACCAAGTACTGTTCCGGAAGCTTTTAAGGTATGATCGCCAAGGGTTGCAGAGTTGGCACGATTGTTTTCAGCTTCAACATAAGGGACGTCTTTAAGCAGTGTTTTAAGCTTGTCACGAATGTCTTTCCTATTTTCATAACCGCCAGAGCCACTTATCGAATTAAAGTCATTTGGTAATTGAGTTTTGGTATCATAAATGGAAGCGCCAATACCGACACCCCCGTAAAGTACCATACCGGTTTTTTGTTTATGAAAACGAATATTGTTTAAAGTAAAAATACCTTGCAGGCTTAAGTCCTGAACATGGGCACGGTAATTATAATATACTTTTTGGAAACCGGCGGCATTATATTTTGCAGATAATACCGGGTTATTTGCATATCCATAAGAAGGTTTCCAGTTTAACCCTTTAGCAGTACCATAAACATATTGTGCTCTTAATGAAAAAATGTAACCCAATGCCTTGCGAACGTGTGCAGAGAAGCCAACCGTTGGAAGCTTTGAAGAAATATCACCGCTCACTGAAAACATACCTGCTGAAATACCAAATTCAGTCTCACTACGAGGCTTAGCCGGGAAATCGTATGTGTTATTCATGAACTCATTTTGCTGAGCTAATCCCTTGGATGAAATTACAGATGAATCATAAATATTATATACGCCTGTATCTTGGGCGAACACGCCGAAAGATAGGAGGGAAAATATCCCCATTAACAATAATTTGTACTTTTTGCTTGCCATAACTTTTGATTAATTGTTTCTGAATAAACGAGTTGATTGTGTGCAAAAATATTAAACCAATACCACAAACCAAACTTTTTTTATCAAATGTTTAGATATTGAATGATTTACATATCCTCGCAATTTCGTAAAGTATAGACCGTTACATGAGGTTCTTCGCTGCTTCAAAATTAAAGGGATAGGCGATTACTGTTTTCGCACGACTAATTGAAATCTGACAGCACCATTCAATGACAGTTTAGATTATTTGTTTGGTTATTTCATTCTGTACTATATTGCTTTTATGACAATGCAGTTTTCAAAGAATCTGATAGCTGATGAATTATTGATATTCGAGAAAAAGTTTGCCAATTCAGTAAAGAGCAATACACCGCTCCTTGATCGGATAATGAAATACATTATCAAGCGAAAGGGTAAACAATTGAGGCCGATGTTCGTTTTTTTAAGTGCAAAACTTCATGGGCCCGTAAATGATTCTACTTATCGGGCGGCCGCTTTAGTCGAATTGTTGCACACTGCAACTCTAGTTCACGATGATGTGGTAGACGAATCACTTGAAAGGAGAGGGTTTCTGTCTATAAACGCATTGTGGAAAAACAAGATTGCTGTGTTGGTTGGCGATTACCTGCTTTCTAAGGGCCTGCTGTTGTCGACAGAGGCGGAAGATTTTAAACATCTTCACATCTTGTCCGAAGCAGTGAAGCAAATGAGTGAAGGGGAATTGCTGCAAATGGAAAAATCGAGAAAGCTGAATCTGGATGAAGAAATTTACTTTGAGATAATAAGAAGTAAAACAGCCTCTTTGCTTTCTTCTGCCTGCGCGGTCGGTTCCTGGAGTACCAGTAAAGATGAAGGCATTACTGCCCGCATGAAACTGTTTGGGGAGAAAACCGGGATCGCGTTTCAGATTAAAGACGATCTTTTTGATTATGGAAATGATGCTGTCGGAAAACCAACCGGCAACGATCTGAAGGAAAAAAAACTTACCCTACCTCTAATTCATACATTGAACAATATCAATGCGGCCGAAAAAAGAAAAATTATCTACATTATCAAGAATGAGAATAAAGATAGTTCCAAAATAAAATATGTATTGGAACGGGTTTCTGAGTCAGGTGGAATCCGTTACGCAAATGAAAAGATGATTTCTTACAGGGATGAGGCTTTATCGATACTATTTGAATTTCCTGATAGCGAGGTTCGGCGGGGATTAGAAGAATTGGTTTTGTTTACAACTGACCGGAAGTACTAAATCCAGGAGAGGTGACAAACAAAAAAACTCACTGTAATTCGATGGACAAACGCTGGAAAATATTGTCGCCTGACGAGAATAAGGTTGCCGGATTGCAACAGTCCCTGAAGATAAGTTATCCTCTTTGTCAAATCCTTATCCAAAGGGGGATCGACACCTTTCAAAAAGCTAAAGATTATTTTCGCCCTCAATTTACACAGCTTCACGACCCTTTTCTGATGAAGGATATGGACAAAGCAGTCAATTGTATATTGGCAGCGTTTAAGAACAACAAGAAAATACTTGTTTTTGGTGATTATGATGTCGATGGCACT
>JBDSGZ010000224.1:0-4586 GCA_039918735.1 Ginsengibacter sp. | reverse complement strand
ATTCACCATCTAAATAAACGCAGCAAGGAATCATTTTTTTCTCATCACGAACAATGGATTCAACCACTGCTGCACCCGCAGCTCCAGGTGCATACCATGCACTCGTTCCCAAAAGCTTGGTAAGTGTAGCACCGCCAACCATTGTATCGGCTGCCACTTTCTTCAACGTTTCTGCATCCAGCATTTTTGAAACAGGGATACCATTATAGGTTGCAAGCCTGGTAAGAGGAATCATTGTGGTATCACCGTGACCACCAATTACGACCGCTTGAAGATCCTGCGCAGAACAACCCATCGCAGTAGATAAAAAATATTTGAAACGGCTGCTGTCCAATGCTCCACCCATACCAATAATTCTTTCCTTAGGAAGGCCGCTTGATTTTAAAGCGAGATAATTCATGGTATCCATTGGATTACTTACTACTATTATAATTGCATCGGGTGAATGCTGAAGGATATTATTAGTAACCTCCTTCACGATACCGGCATTTATTCCAATCAACTCTTCTCTTGTCATTCCTGGCTTCCTTGGTATTCCTGAAGTGATGACTACGACTTTGCTTCCGGCCGTTTTTTTATAATCATTCGTTGATCCAATGATCTTAGTGTCGCTGCCAAGCAAGGCTGCACTTTGCATAAAATCCATCGCCTTTCCTTCCGATATTCCTTCTTTAATATCAAGCAATATCAATTCTTCACAAAGTTCTTTCCTCGCGATGTTGTCGGCTGAAGTAGCTCCTACTGCGCCTGCGCCTACTACGGTTACTTTCATTTTCAAATATTTATTTTTTTCAAAAGATGGTTATCTGCCAAAGATAATGGATCACGACAGAATTTTCCGCAGACAATAACAGATGGTAAGATGAATGAGGAATGAAGGAAGGAAAAACTATAGCTCTGCAATAAGCGAATCAATTTTCACTGATCCTTCGAAGCCTTTTTTAAAATCTCCTTTCTTATCATAAATATAAATTGCCGGAAGATTCTGGACTTTGTAGAATACAGGAAAGAAAAATTTTGTATCCCTTGCCACCGTGATCTGCGGATATTTTGAAAGGCGATAAGTCTTATAAAATGTCATCATCTCTTCAAATGGTAAATAAGTTACCATTACAATTTGGGTGTTTTTAAAATCTTTGATGTTAGCGAGTATCGCTTCTGTCTCGTGCTGACAATGACCGCAGTCAGGGCTAAAAACCATAAACATTACCGGCCTCTTCTTTTGTAAATTTTCCCTTGTAAAAGCGGTGCTGTCGGGTGCCTTGTAAACAGTAAACTGAGGGATAACCGGGAACCTGAGATACACAGGCTGATCACTTTTCTCCTGTGCAAACCCAGTTGCAAAAAAAGTAGCGCTTAAAAACAACAAGAGTATTTTTTTCAATTCCTTTAGTTTTATTTAAGTTAGCAAAGTAACGACGATCAAAGTTAATGAGATGTAAATGCTACCACAAACGTTGGAAAATTTGGGAGCAAAGCAAACGGATATCAATGAGATCTTTATCTTCGGGACTTTAAGTCCTTCACCATTTTTGCCTGCTTTTTTATACCTTCACCCCCTTAAAAAAAAATTATGGCAACTACATCGGATATGAGAACCGGGCTGATATTAAAGATTGACGGTAACCTTTATACAGTTATTGAATTTGGGCAAAATAAAACTGCCCGTGCTGCGGCAAAAGTTTGGGCGAAAATGAAGGGAGTGGATAACAACCGGACGATTGAACAAACCTGGAACAGCGGTGAAACAATTTTTCCTGTGAGGGTTGAAAAGAAGCCGTTTCAGTTTTTGTATAAAGATGAGACTGGCTTCACTTTTATGGATACTACAACGTATGAGCAAATTTCCGTAGCGCCCGAAATGGTAGATGCGCCGCAGTTCTTGAAAGATGGCCAGGAAGTATCTGTGCTATTAAACGGCGAAACAGATCAACCGATGGGCGTAGAGTTGCCGGATAAAATTGTTGTAAGAGTGACTTACAGCGAACCCGGAGTAAAAGGGGATACTGCTACCCGAACGCTAAAGCCTGCAACTGTAGAGACCGGAGCAACGGTTAACGTTCCATTATTTGTCAATGAAGGCGAACTTATAAGAGTGAATACAAAGAGCGGAGAATATGTTGAAAGGGTGAAAGAATGATATTTCATTTTGAGCCGTTTTTCGAAAAATAGCCCCTGTTTTTAATAAATAGTGCCCCGAATTCTTATTTTTCTCCCATTTCTAGCGCATTTTTTTATTTTTTAATAAATCAGATTTGAAAAATCATTCCCTATCTTAGCTTTCCTTTCCATAAAATAAATATAATTTGTCAATATGGATATTAAACAGATTCAGGAGCTTGTAAAGCTGGTAAACAAGAGTAATATTGGCGAACTTAAAATTGAACAGGATGATTTTAAGATAACGATAAGGCAGAAACAAGAGGCCTCACAACAATTTGCTCCGCAGTTTCAGCAACAGCAACCCTTTTCTGCTTCCCAACCTGGCATGCTCCCGCCAATGTTCACATCAACTCCACTTGCCGAATCAACTGCACAAGAGAAATCATCCGCTAAAGCAGAAAATACAGTGATGGTTAAAAGTCCGATGATAGGAACTTTCTACAGGCAGTCAGGTCCTGATAAACCTTTGTTTGTAAGCGTGGGTGACGAAATAACGCCCGGTCAGGTTGTTTGCATCATTGAAGCCATGAAACTATTCAATGAAATAGAGAGCGAAGTGACTGGCAAAGTAGTAAAGGTTCTCGTAGAAGATGCTTCTCCTGTTGAGTTTGATCAGCCTTTGTTTCTCGTGGAAACTTCAAATTAGTTAAACCAAAGTTCATCAATTGTTTAAAGTGAGTTTCGAGCTATTTGCTTCTTGTTGTTATGACTATCCTGATTATACGAAATCAACATGTTTCAAAAACGGTCTGAATTAGCACAAAGGCTAATAGGCGAATTATCACATTAAAGAAATGTTCAAAAAAATATTGATTGCAAACAGGGGAGAGATCGCGTTGCGGATCATACGCACCTGCAAGGAAATGGGTATTAAGACCGTGGCAGTTTATTCCACCGCAGATAAAGACAGTCTCCATGTGAAATTTGCTGATGAGGCAGTTTGCATTGGCCGACCTGCTGGTGCAGACAGCTATCTAAATATGCCACACATAATGGCAGCAGTGGAAATAACAAATTCTGATGCCATTCATCCTGGCTATGGGTTCCTCGCGGAGAATGCCAAGTTTGCACAAATCTGCATTGACCACAATATTAAATTTATAGGTCCAAGGCCCGAGATGATCAATGGGATGGGCGATAAAGTAAATGCAAAGGAAACCATGATCAAAGCCGGAATTCCGGTGGTTCCGGGAGGAGAAGGTTTACTAAAAGATGTTAGCGCAGCAAAGGAACAGGGAAAAAAAATTGGCTATCCCATCATCCTCAAAGCAACTGCTGGCGGCGGTGGAAAAGGAATGCGTGTGGTATGGGAAGAAAAAGAGTTGGAAAGGGCTTTCAATAATGCCAAGGCGGAAGCTGCAGCCTCATTCAAGAATGATGGAATCTACCTTGAAAAATATGTTGAAGAGCCGCGCCATATCGAGATTCAGATTGCCGGGGATCAGTTTGGTAACGTATGCCATCTTAGCGAAAGGGATTGTTCGATCCAGCGGCGACATCAGAAATTAGTGGAAGAATCTCCTTCGCCTTTTATGACAGAAGAGTTGCGTGAAAAAATGGGCGATGCTGCAATAAAAGCTGCATCGGCGATCAACTATGAAAGTGTTGGTACGGTGGAATTCCTGGTGGATAAATACCGCAATTTTTATTTCATGGAAATGAATACCAGGATCCAGGTGGAGCATTGCGTCACGGAGGAGGTGGTGAATTTTGATCTGATAAAAGAACAAATAAAAATTGCCTTTGGAGAAAAAATTTCGGGGAGAAATTATTATCCGGAAATGCATGCAATAGAATGCAGGATCAATGCGGAAGATCCATACAATGATTTTCGTCCTTCGCCGGGTCGCATTACGGTGCTGCATCAGCCGGGTGGGCACGGAGTAAGAGTTGACAGCCATGCTTATGCGGGCTATGTAATTCCTCCTTATTATGACAGCATGATCGGAAAGCTAATTTCAGTGGCTAATACCAGGGACGAAGCAATCAATACTATGAGCAGGGCATTGAGTGAATACGTTATAGAAGGGATTCATACCACCATTCCGTTTCATCAGCAACTGATGCAAAATGAAGACTTCATGAAAGGAAATTTTACAACGAAATTTTTGGAAGGGTTTAAAATGAAATAGAGAAATCTGTTTGTCTCAAATTGTTACCCCAACTGCATTATAACAAATCCGGGCTTTGTAATCTAACTAAATTATTTCTTTTAACCTCTCAATTACTAAATCCACTTCTTTTTCTGTATTGTATTTGCTGAACGAAAAACGAACAGTAACATAATTGGGATTATTATTAATTGCCCGGATCACATGGCTTCCCATATCGGCACCGGAAGTACAGGCGCTGCCACCGCTGGCGCAGATGTTGTTGATGTCAAGATTTAACAACAGCATTTCTGATTTTTCTGTTTTTGGAAA
>JBDSGZ010000223.1:0-4985 GCA_039918735.1 Ginsengibacter sp. | reverse complement strand
GCAACGTAGCGCCTGTAAACGGTGTGGTCAAAGAATTGTTTGGCCAGGTGGGTCATTGCTTTGCTTGTTTTGGCCATCACCAGGAGTCCACTGGTATTCTTATCTATCCGGTGCACGAGTCCAAAACGAGCCAATTCATTTTCATCAATGGACGGGTTTTGTTGTTTTAAGTGCCAGGCAACTGCATTCACAAGAGTGCTGCCGGGATTACCACTTCCAGGATGAACCACCATCCCCGGTTGTTTGTCAATAATGAGAACATCGTCATCTTCATACACGATCCTTATAGGAATATTCTCGGGAACAATTTCCGATGTCTCATGCACGTGAGTGTCATACACAACGATCTTGTCTTCGGGTCTCACTTTATAGTTTGACTTCACCGGCTGATCATTCACCAACACTCTCTCTGCTTCGATGGCTTGCTGAATTTTATTTCTTGTGGCGCCTTCGATCCTGTTCATTAAAAATTTATCAATACGCAACGGTTCCTGCCCTTTCGCGGATACGAGCGTAAGACGTTCGAAGAGTTCCGGGCTTTCATCATCATGTAGTTCCTCTTCCATCATTTTATAGAACTTATCTTTGCAAATTAAATCCTTTCAATTGCAAATGCAGAATGTCGTTTTTGAAGATCTGGGAATTATTCATTATAAAGCTGCCTGGGATTACCAGGAGAGGTTGGTTGGTAAAAATGTAGAAATAAAAACGGAAGCCAGGAGACAGAAGGAAACTGGTGGCCAGGCATCGGTAGACAGCAACAATCTACCCACTACTCATTTTTTACTTTTTTGTGAACATCCTCCTGTTTATACGCTGGGTAAAAGCGGGCATATGCAAAACGTACTTCTGAATGAGCAGGAAATGGAGGAGAGAGAAATTGAATTTTTTAGAACAAACAGGGGAGGAGATATAACCTTTCATGGATTGCAGCAGGTAGTTGGTTATCCCATCCTGGACCTGGAAAAAGTTTACACTGATATCGGAAAATATTTGCGGAGCCTGGAAGAAGTTATCATTCTTACTATCGCAGAGTATGGTATCAAAGGAGAAAGGAGTACCGGCGAAACAGGTGTTTGGCTTGAACCAGGAACGCCCGGTAAAGAACGAAAAATATGCGCGATGGGCATACGCTGCAGCCGTTGGATCACGATGCATGGCTTTGCTCTAAATGTGAATACTGACCTTAGTTATTTCAACAATATTATTCCATGCGGAATTGCAAACAAGCAGGTGACATCCATCGAAAAAGAGTTGTGCCATGAAGTTCTATTGGAGGAAGTAAAAGAAAAATTAAAAAGAAATTTCGAACAGGTTTTTAATATGGAGATCATTTCAACTCATAACCCTGTGCGTCCAGAGGTGGAATAGATTTGCCGTCCTGCGGGATATAAACTTTATGCCTTTCGATCACCACACCATTATCGAACAGCTCGAATCCAAACAGCCCTGCGTGAACGAAATTCACTTTATCCAGGGTCAGAAAATTCTCCCTGATTCTTTTTATTTCAAACAGGAAGGTGCCGTCGTTTTCATAAAATTTTAGTGAATATTTTTTCTTTGTGGCGTCAGGCAGGGAAATAACCACGTTGTAATCTTTGTCCGTAAAGACATCTTTCGAAGGAACAAACCATGTTTGAACAACTGGTGGCTTAATTATTTCCACCGTTGGAGGGATCACCATTATGGTGTCTTCACCCGGCCTCTGCGAGTTCGTAAAAATGTAAGATCCTCCCTCAAACGAAATAAACAAGCGATAATACTGCGGAGGTATGAAGATTTTAGTATCCACAAATCCATTTGTTGGAGCGTTCACATTTAGTACGCTACCGATGGTCTTAAAACTTTTGAGACTATCGTAGGAACGCTGTATTCCGATATTTGTCACAGAGGTATAGGGATTCGTCCATGACACCAAAACTTTACCACTAATTTGATTCACGGTGATTTTAGGAAGTGTATCCTGCGAAAATGCAAATTGCTGTGCGGCCAGTAAGAAAAAGAAAGTGGAGACTAGTCTGAACATACTGTGGGCGAAGCTATTTATTTTTTGAAAGTTTCAAATGCCATTGACGTTAATTGAAATTAAAAATTGAGCATTCCCGGGGGTAAAGATAAATTTCCCTGCAATCCGCCGGTATGAATACTAAGAATCCTTGATCCGGGAGCATAATAATTCTTTCTGATTAATTCATAAATTCCAAACATCATTTTCCCTGTATAAACAAAGTCAAGAGGAACCGAATTTTTTTCATAAAAGTCATTCATAAATTTTAAAAGTTCCGGTGTTTTTTTTGCGTAACCTCCGAAGTGGAAGTCGTCATGGATGATGAAATTACTTATAGATCGCACCTGTAGTTTTTGAAGTCGTTCACTGATGTCCACCAGGTTTTTTAACACAGGAAATCCCTGGAATTCCGCAACTCCCATTGATCTGTTCAGCAGTCCGGCAAATGTTGTAGCTGTGCCAATAGAGCAGCAAATGTGCGAATAATTATTTTCATCGAAACAGTTGTTAATTAGTTCTGCGCCTCTTCTGCCTTCGGGTGAAAATCCTCCTTCGGGAATCGTTAAATGATCTCCATATAACTCTTGAAGGTTGATGGTCGGTTCGCCCCGTGTTGCTCTTCCATAAGATGTTCGATCCAGGAATATAAGTTCCATGCCCTGTTCGATGCAGAATTGCAACGTATGAGATAAGATAGCTGGTTTTTCTCCCCGTACAATTCCTGCACAACGCAACCCCTGCTGCCTGCAGATGAATGCTGTGGCGGCAAGATGGTTAGAATAAGAGCCGCCAAAGGTTAATATCTTTTTGTGCTTCGAGGCCAGGGCTTCTTTTAAAAAATAATAAAGTTTGAAAATCTTATTTCCGGAAACATGCTCATCAACTTCATCCAATCTTAGTATTGAAAGACTGACTTTTTTCTTAATTAAAACATCGTCATGCAACGTTTGTATTCGTGACTTAATGTTTTTGAGATCGATAATAGAATGCATCATTGTGATTTATGGCATAAAACTTTATTACTTATTTTCGCAGCAAATGTAAATTTTCAGTTTATCTAAAATTATAATCTACGAAATGAAACCAACACTTTTGATTTTAGCAGCAGGGATGGGAAGCCGATATGGTGGAATCAAGCAAATGGATTCTTTTGGTCCGTCCGGCGAAACTATTATTGATTACTCGATCTATGATGCAATCCAAAGTGGTTTTGGAAAAATTGTGTTTATAATTAGAAAGGATTTTGCAGATGTATTTAAAAATATTTTTGACAAGAAGCTAAAAGGTAAAATTGAAGTTGAATATGTGTTGCAGGAGATGGATTCTTATACCGAAGGGTTCGCTATTCCGAAAGATCGTAAGAAACCATGGGGAACCGCACATGCAGTGCTCTGTGCGAAAGAAGTGATTAAAGAACCTTTTGCGGTGATCAATGCCGATGATTTTTATGGAAGAGAAGCGTTTCAAAAAGCGGAAAAATTTCTAATCGGCGAAGTGGATCCTCATACCTACTGCATCCTTGGTTACCAATTGTCAAAAACTCTTTCTGAGAATGGTACAGTGAGCCGGGGAGTATGCCAGGTGGATAAAAAGGATAATTTGATTAGCATTGTGGAACGGATAAAAGTGTACAGAGATGCGGGCAGAATTGTTTATGAAGAAGCTGATCAAAAGATTGAAATGCCTGAGAATACACCGGTTAGTATGAACTTCTGGGGCTTCGATCCAGGTGTGTTTGAATTTATCCAAAAAATATTTTTGAAATTTTTGCAGGAGAATGAAAATAATCTAAAGTCTGAATTTTTCATTCCAATTCTCGGAGATACATTTATTCAGCAGGAAGCAAACAACATCAAAGTGATCAGGACATCCGCTCAGTGGTTTGGAGTTACTTACCAGGAAGATGCACCAGAAGTGAAAGCCAGCATAGAGAAATTAGTGGCTACCGGAGAATATCCTCAGCAATTGTGGGAAGAAGGTGAATAGTGAACGGGATTTGAAAAGAAGAGAAAGAGAAATCTCCTGAAAAGTCATACTAGTTAAAGAAACATTCTACCTGGAATCTTTTACCTGAGGTTTCACTCTTTTAGTTGCCCTTTACAATGTACACGTAATCCTCAAGCTTTTTGATTTGCTGTACCCGGTCAATACCCTTCAACATGTTGGTGACCGGAAGTTTAATAGTATCATCTTCCTTTATATCCCGCAACGCATCGTAAATATTTTTCGATTTGATTGCAAATACAACTCCGTCAGCGTTGGTCTCTTTGCTGCTGATAATGCCGATGATTTCTCCATTTTTATTTACCACAGGTCCGCCGCTATTCCCAGGATTTGCCGAAATACTGATTTGGTATGAAGAAGTATCACCATAGAAGCCTGACTTTGCGCTTAGATAACCTTCGCCATACACAACTTCTTCACGCGGATAACCAAGGGTAAAAATATGCTCTCCCAATTCTGCCGCTGCTTTGGAAAACGTATAAGGAAGGCCTTGTATTTTTTTGAAAGAACTGTCTGTAACTTTTAAGATCGCGAGGTCTGTAACCTTATTCACATACACAGCTTTTGCATAAAACTGCTCGCCTTTTCTATTTTCAACAACAATGTTCTTCGCATTATCTACAACATGGGCATTGGTGATTAAATAGCCTTTGCCATCAACCAAAAAACCGGTCGCACTAAAATCAGCTTTGAATTTAGGCTTCTCTGCAATTATCACCGGCACGGCTGCAGCGTCATTCAACTTGGTTTCAATCTGGTTCAGCTTTACTTCAAATTGGTTCAGCTTATTATTCACCAACGGTGTGATCACTTCCACCTTTTTCTTCTCTGAATAAGATGAAACGATCGTTGCAGTAGAAATGGACACGATACCCGCGATTGAAGCCGCTACTGCAATTGTCCTGCGATAGCGATTCCATAGGAAAATAACTTTGGCCTTATTGTTCCTCTCACTTGCTGAAATCACGCCTTC
>JBDSGZ010000222.1:0-7617 GCA_039918735.1 Ginsengibacter sp. | reverse complement strand
CGATAAGGAAGAAATGATTTTATTGAAAGACGCGGTAGATGAATTAAAAGGAAAAATTATCGGTGATCGCCTGTGGAACGAATATGAAAGCTGGCCGATGTATTCTAAGTTTTTTGACAACATGGGGCCGCTCCCTCATCACATTCACCACAATGATGAAAAAGCTGCATTGATAGGACAAAAAGGGAAGCCCGAAGCCTATTATTTTCCACCCCAGGTAAACAACCACGGAGGCGATTTTCCCTATACTTTTTTTGGCATTGCACCGGGGACCACTAAAGAACAAATTCGGGAATGCCTCGTGAACTTTACCAAAGGCGATAATAAGATCACTAATTTTTCACAGGCATTTCGCCTGGAGCCGGGTACAGGCTGGGATGTGCCGCCGGGTATGCTGCATGCTCCGGGAAGTATGTGCACCTACGAACCGCAGAAAGCGTCCGATGTTTTTGCCATGTACCAGTCACTGGTGAATGAAGCGATTATCCCGGAAGTGTTATTGTGGAATGGCACACCGGAAGATAAGAAGGGAGACTTTGATGCATTGATGGATGTAATCGATTGGGATCTGAATGTGAATCCTAATATTTTGGAAACACGTTTTATGAATCCAAAACCTGTTAGGAATTTGGATGAAATGAAGGCTGAAGGATATATAGAGAAATGGGTTTGTTATCTCTCGGATGCATTTAGCGCCAAAGAATTAACCGTGGAGCCAGGAGCAATCGTGACGATCAAAGACAGCGCAGCTTATGGTATGATCATGATGCAGGGCCACGGCACAATGGGAGTTTGGGATATTGAAACGCCGTCCCTGATTCGATATGGACAATTAACTTTTGATGAATTCTTTGTGAGTGAATCAGCCGCAAAGGAAGGTGTAAAAATCGTAAACAAATCTTCGACCGATCCGATTGTAATGTTGAAACATTTCGGTCCGGAGAATCCTGACCTTAAATTATAATCAAGATATTCATTCTAAATTTTTAATGACATGAGCGAAAATAATTTTCCGAAAATTCACAATGCTACCTGGCCTGGTATTGTAGGCAAAGGACAAGATTCAGAACCTGTAATTGCTTTTGATACCATGCTGCAGATGACTGCCGCTGCAGAAGTAGATGGGGTAAAGTTTGATGGAATTGATATCGGCCTTTTTAATCCTCACTTTGATGTGGATAGTTCTGATGATGGCATTAAAAAATTAGCAGACAAAGTCGCTTCGTTCAATCTTGAAATCGGGAGTCTTGTTGCACCTATCTGGCCGCCAACCGGTGGCGCGGCATTGGGCAGCAAAGAAGAACGAAAGAATTTTGTTGACCAGGTTCGCAAGACCTGTCACATTGGAAAAGTGTTGCGTGAAATCGGAATTCGTCCTTTCGGTGTCATCCGTATTGATTCTGCAAGCACTCCTGAAAGCTGGGCAGGCGACCCCGTTAGTAACACAAAACTGATTGCGCAAACATTTCGCGAGGCTTGCGATGTAGCAGCGGAGTATGATGAAAAACTTGCTGCTGAAGGTGAGATTTGTTGGGGAGGAATGCACAGTTGGAGAGCAATGGTCGATACGCTGGAAGCAGTTGACCGTCCTAATATTGGCTTCCAGGCAGATATGGCGCATACGCTTCTTTACCTCTTGGGCTACAATAGTCCGGAAGATAGGATACTGCCGGTTGATTTCGATTGGAACGATCGTGAAGCGTTAGAAGCAGGTCTCAAAACTTTAACGAATGCGCTGCGTCCATGGACGATTGATTTTCACGTTGCACAAAATGATGGGACAGTACATGGAACAGGATTGCATGATAAGACAGGACGTCATTGCCTTGCGACAGATCCGAACGGCAGGTTAGATATTCCGAAGGATGCCGGCTATTGGTTGCGCGATGAAAATGGAAATCTCACAAAAGCCTTCAAACATATTTGCTGGGACGGATGTATGTTTCCAAATGAAGTAATGGGAAATCAGCAGACATGGAATGATATACTCGGAACGATGATAAAAGTGCGACAGTTACATGGGTGGTACGAAGCAGAATGAGAATGTCAATATTGAAACATAAAAAGCGACTTTTATCTTTTTTGGAATCACCGTTTTATATGAATGGTTAGCATGAAAAATATTTTTTCCAGGACGTTGATCAATGCACGCCGCTTGTGTTGCCTGCTTATGGTCCTCTTATCATGCAACAATAAAATGGTCGCACAGGAGAAAACCGGTAAAGATGGTTTCGTAAAAATATTTGATGGAAAAGCACTCGATGGATGGGAAGGTGATTCTACTTATTGGAGTGTGGAAGATGGTAAGATTGTGGGTGTGATCACTCCGGCTACGATTATAAAGCGAAATACTTTTCTTATTTGGCAAGGAGGTGTGGCCGCTGACTTTGAATTAAAAGTAGAATACAAAATTTCTGAGGGTGGCAATAGTGGTATCAATTACAGGAGTGAACTGGTAGATGATATTCCTCATGCATTGAGAGGGTATCAATGCGATATTGACGCAGCGAATCAATACACGGGACAAAATTATGAAGAACGCAGGCGCTGCATCATTGCCTTTCGAGGGCAAAAAGTGACATTGCCAAATGTAACGGAGCCATTAAGGTCTAACATAAAAGACAATGTGTGGACTGCATCTATCGTGACCGCTTCATTGGGTAATGTTGATTCACTGAAGCAAGATATCAATGAAGGATGGAATGAAGTTCACATCATCGCGAAAGGCAATCGACTGCAGCATTTTATCAATGGCCTGCTGATGAGTGATGTAACGGATGATGATACCGTGAACAGGAGACTTAGCGGTTTGCTCGGAGTGCAGGTGCATGTGGGTCCGCCGATGAAAGTGGAATACCGGAACTTCAGGCTGAAGAAATTAAAATAGAAACTAAGACGGATTTAAGTTGAATCAAAATGAACAAAATTTATTTTTCATAGCACTTAATAGTTTTTTATTATGGCAAAAAAGAAAGCATTAAGAATCGGGATAGTTGGTTGCGGGTTTATGGGGCGTACTCATTCAAATGCCTACAATCGTGTTCCCAATTTCTTCCCTGAACTGGAATACACTCCTGTATTAAAAGCAGCTTGTTCGAGAAGCAAGGATAAAGTCACCGCTTTTGCTGAGCAGTGGGGATACGAATCGATAGAAACGGATTGGAAAAAATTGATTGCCCGCGATGATATTGACGCAGTAGATATTTGCACACCAAACGATACACACGCAGAAATAGCAATTGCTGCTGCAGGTGCAGGAAAAATGGTGTTGACGGAAAAGCCTTTGGCCCGCAATCTTGCTGAAGCAAAACAAATGATGGATGCAGTGGAAACGGCAGGCGTAAAAAATACCGTCTGGTATAACTATCGCCGCATTCCTGCCGTAACATTGGCAAAGCAGATTGTTGATTCAGGGAAGCTTGGAAAAATATTTCACTACCGCGCAAATTTTTTACAGGATTGGACGATCAGTGCTGACCTGCCACAAGGAGGTGAAGGCCTTTGGCGCATGGATGCAGATGTTGCAGGCTCGGGAGTAACGGGCGACTTACTTGCGCATTGTATTGATACGGCAATGTGGCTGAATGGAGGCATCAAAGATGTATCTGCGGTAACTGAAACTTTCATCAAAGAACGGGTTCACCAGTTAACAGGAAAGGTGCAAAAAGTGAGTATCGATGATGCATGCATTTTTCATTGCCATTTCGCCAACGGTTCACTCGGAGTGTTTGAATCTACGCGGTATGCACGAGGTCACAAAGCGTTGTACACTTTTGAAATTAATGGAGAGCATGCGTCGATTCGTTGGGATCTGCATGATCTGAACCGGATGGAATATTTTGATTACAGTGACGAATCTAGAGTACGTGGCTGGCGTTCCATTCATGTTACCGATGGTGACCATCCTTATATGGATAAATGGTGGGTGCCGGGACTGGGGATTGGTTATGAACATTCGTTTATTCACCAGGCTGCTGATTTTTTAAAAAGCCTTGAAACAGGAGAGGATTGTTCACCAACTTTCAGGGAAGCTTATGCGACGCAGCAGGTTTGCGAGGCAGTAATTGAGTCCGCTGATTCCAGGAGCTGGAAAGACACGGGTGTAACTATCTAACGGGTGATATAAATTTTTGTTTATTGAAAAATAAAATTGTTTGTCTATTACATTGAATTTTTTAAACTGCTTATAAAACCAATTATCTCCATGCGTAAAAATCTATTATCATCCCGGACAGTATTTCCTTTCTTAATCTTATCCGCCTGCCTTGCTTTCAGCAGTTGTGGCTCATCGGGCGATGAGCAGAATGTGAAGGGAGAAGACACGAAAGATTCATCATCCACTGTATCCTTATTCGATGGTACAACACTCAAAGGTTGGGACGGCGACACGGCAGTGTGGCATGTTACCGATGGCGCAATCGTGGGTGAAATCACTGCGTCGTCAACTCCGCTAAAAGCAAATACATTTTTAATTTGGAACGGTGGGAAGCCTGCTAATTTCGAACTCACTGGTGAATATGAAATCTCTGCCGAAGGGAACAGCGGTATTCAATATCGCAGTGAAAAAGTGGAAGGAGTTCCATTTGGTTTAAGAGGATATCAATTTGACATTGATGGAGGGAACACATACACTGGTCAGAATTATGAAGAGCGTGCAAGGTCTATAATAGCGTTTCGCGGACAAAAGGTGACTCTACCCAATGTGACGGATTCGATAAAGGCACTTGCAAAGAATAACATATGGACTGCTTCTGTTGTAACAGATTCTTTGGGCAATGCCGATTCATTAAAGGCACTCATACATGAAGGATGGAATACGTTTCGTATTGTGGCCGATGGCAATCATTTGCTGCATTATATCAATGGTGTGCTAATGTGTGATGTAACTGATGATGATACTGCTAATCGTAAAGAATCCGGGCTGTTGGGCCTGCAAATGCATGCGGGGCACATTATGAGAGTGGCCTATAAAAATCTCGAGCTAAAGGAATTAAAATAAGGTGAACCGCCACAGAGCTAACGGTCTGGGTTAGCCTTTATGAATGTTCTGTATCTATCGATAAAAACCGGCTGCAGCATGTCACGTGAAAAATAATTTGAACCCGCCTTGATCATTCATTAATTTATGTTCAACTATTCATTTAAAAACACATTGCTCGCTGCGGGCCTGTTATTCTCAGTCTCCGCAAATGCCCAAAAAGTAAAGGAGCCGGCAACGAGAGCAGAATGGACCCAAAGCTATCAGCCCTTTCGAATCGCGGGTAATCTTTTTTATGTAGGCACTTACGACCTTGCCTGTTACCTCATTACCACTCCGCAAGGAAATATATTGATCAACACGGGACTCGCTGGTTCTGAAGAGCAAATAAAAAAAAATATACAGTCTCTTGATTTTAAGTTTTCCGATATAAAAATTTTGTTAACGACACAAGCACATTATGATCATGTAGGTGCCATGGCGTCTATAAAAAATAGTACAGGTGCCCGCTTTTTTGCTGATGAAAAAGATGCAGATGTCTTGGCCACCGGAGGACGTTCAGATTACGAAATGGGAAAGTATGGAACTTCTTTTCAGCCAGTGAAACCTGACCGTCTGTTGAGGAACGGCGATACTATCAGGCTGGGTGGAACGGAACTCATCATGTTGCACCATCCGGGCCACACAAAGGGCTCCTGCAGTTTTTTATTTACAGCAAGCGACAAGAAGCGATCTTATAAGGTACTGATTGCAAATATGCCCTCGATCATTGTTGACAAGCCATTTCGCTCAGTAAAAGGTTATCGCGAGATTGCCCGTGACTATGAATACACATTGCGTGCGATGAAAAATATTTCTTTCGACATTTGGGTTGCTTCTCATGCAAGCCAGTTTAACATGCATAGTAAACACAAGCCTGACGATCCTTATAATCCCGCGGCCTTTGTGGACCAGGCCGGCTATGACGCCACATTGGGAGATTTGCAAAAGCAATATGAAGAGAAGATTAAGAAGGATGGGGGGAAATAAGGGATGGTGGGTGTATAAATCTCTATGAAACACTTTGTTGCTAAACAATTCGATCTCTCATCGACTTCACAAGGTCAAAAAAGCGCTTATGATTGCAGTGATGAAAATAACTCCACTGATTTTTGCAATTTCGATTTTATAAATCTCTCTCATGTTTTTTCTGCACAATACGACCATGCAGCTCAGGTGAATAAAAAGCCGAAAGTAGTCTCCTGCTGACACCATGCTATTGAGGTGGTAATAAGAAGCACTAAAGCTCTTTGAAAAAGCATTGTACATGTAAGTCAGATCAGTGGTAGAAGCGTATGTAACATAGATTGCCATCAACACCAGGCCCATGTGTTTTTTCTTCCAAAACTTATATAGAGCAAACGGTAGCAAAAGCAAGGGGACTGTGAACAATAGCAATTGAAAATCGACCCCGCTTTTTGGTAGAAGTAAAGTGTCAGTGCTTTCTTTCAAGCCCTACCAAAACTCTGATTATGAAAGGAATGGATTTGAGAAAAACAAGAGCGTAAGCTATTACGATTATTAGTATGATCTTGTTGGTTGTATCTTCTTTGGTATCCCCGGGTTTCACACTGGCAAAAACAGCTTCAGATAATTTCCCCCTTTTTTCCTCCCGTAATTTCGTCTTTACAATCCTTTCCTCTTTTTTTAATTGTAAAATTCGCTGAGGTAATCGTGCTTCCTCGATTTCATCGGGAGAAAGCCGTCGCAGCTTAAATTCTTTATTAGCTGCGTCAATGGCTGCCGGCATATAGGCTTCCGGATTATCTAAAATGGTTAATAGTTCACTATTAGATATTCCTTTATAATACGAGGCAAAGTCCCAATCCATAGATAAACAATTAGTTTAAACGCGCTTTAAAAATGAGAGAGCCAAAATATATTTTTTTGACTAATAATCCTACGGCTCAGGAACTTCGTTATCCTCCCTGCTTATAAGACAGGAAATAAAAATGGCAGGTGAACAATCACCTGCCATGAAACCATGAAGAAATGTAATTAATTCACTACTAACTTTTGCGTCACCACTTTCTGAGGTGTAGTTATACTTACAGTATAAATTCCTTTCAACAAAGTAGAGATATTTATCCGCTGCTCTGTTTCAGCGCTAAGTTTTTTACTGATCAATGTTCTCCCTGAAACATCTCTCAAGATGAGATTTGCTTCAACACCATTTGTATTGATGTAATTGGAAATGATAAAATAATCATGTGCCGGATTTGGGCGAATGGACATAAGTAATCCATCAGCATCCACGGTAACATAGACTATTTTACTAAAGGAAAACCTGCCATCGTTATCTACCATTTGTAACCGGTAAAATACTTTTCCCGCTTTCGTGGAAGAGAGATCGTCGTTGAACACATAGGAATTTTGAAGACCATTGTTCCTCGCACCTAATCTTGCAACGTTTGTAAAGTTGATACCATCACCACTCCGTTGCAGGTTGAAGTATGCAACATTCACTTCATTGGCTGTTTCCCATTTTACTGCGGCATTTTTATGATCTTTTATTACGGAAAGGTCAAGCAGGGTGAGGGGCAGAGCAGCAGATATATTGTTTAGGATTTGAGTAAGAGACCACTTATTTTCCAAATCGT
>JBDSGZ010000221.1:0-2631 GCA_039918735.1 Ginsengibacter sp. | reverse complement strand
ACTAATTCTACCACGGGATTGTCAAGGTCCAGCACATTATCCCAGATTGATTTATCATTATCAAATTGTGTATCCTGTTGCAGCATGATCACTTTTACATCTTTGTGAATCCAGGTGGATCCCTCGTCGGGAGTATCGAGACCCGCAATGATCCTCAGCAAGGTTGATTTGCCTTTTCCATTCCTTGCCACAAAAGCTATCTTATCTCCTTCTTCCACATGAAAGGAAATGTCTTTGAAAAGAGTCCTTACTCCGAACGATTTACTTAAATTTTCTACTGAAGCGTAATGCATAGGCGCAAAGTTATGCCATCCACAAATTAGCCATACGGTATCTGTAATTCCGAAGGACGCGATTGAACAAAATTTGCCGGTAGGTATGTAAAAGAAGTCATGACACCAGTAATTCATAATTTTGCAACACTGAACAGATTTTATGAAAAAGGAAAAGTTAATTTTGAAGATGGAAAAAGATGTTTTAATTCACCCGACTGCAGTGGTTGATGAGGGTGCGCAAATTGGCGAAGGAACACGCGTTTGGCATTTTTGTCATATCATGCCCGGCGCGAAGATTGGACGAAACAGTAATCTTGGACAAAATACCTATGTGGATAACAATGTTGTTATCGGCAATGGAGTGAAGATTCAAAATAATGTTTCATTGTACAATAGCGTCACTGTAGAGGATAACGTGTTCATTGGTCCTTCTGTTACGTTTACCAATGTTATCAATCCCAGGGCGTTCATCGAGAGAAAGAATGAGTTTAAAAAAACTCTCGTACGGAAAGGGGCATCAATAGGGGCCAATGCTACCATCATGTGTGGCATTGAAATAGGAGAATATTCAATGGTGGGTGCAGGCGCTGTTATCACTAAAAATGTACCGCCTTACATGCTCGTACTGGGAAACCCGGGGCGGGTAATAAGTAAAGTTTCCAAAGAAGGAATAATTGATGAAAATCCGGCTAAAGGGTTATAGATAAACAGCCGTAAACGAAGCCTCGTGGCTTAGGAAAATTCCAACTGTGAAAAGAATATTTTTGCAGCTTCCGAAAAAATACTGAATGCAGCATACCATATTAATAACGGGAGGGGCGGGTTTTATAGGCTCTCATCTTACACGACTTTTTGTTAATGAATATCCCGGCTATCATATTGTGAATCTCGACAAACTCACTTATGCCGGTAATCTTGAAAATCTCCGGGATATCGAAGCGGCACCAAATTATTCTTTTGTAAAAGGAGATATTGAAGACATCGATGTTATAAAGGATTTATTTCATCAATACCATTTCACCGGAATACTTCATTGTGCTGCGGAAAGTCATGTAGATCGATCTATCACCGATCCATTGACATTTGTAAAAACGAATGTGCTGGGCACAGTAACCTTATTGCAAGTGGCAAAAGATGCGTGGAAAGATGACAAAGACGGAAAATTATTTTACTATATTTCTACTGATGAAGTCTTTGGCAGCTTAGGAGATGAAGGCCTGTTTACCGAGCTAACTTCCTACGACCCGCGAAGTCCTTACTCTGCATCAAAAGCTTCTTCTGATCATTTTGTGAGCGCTTATTATCACACTTACGGATTGCCTGTGATTATCTCCAATTGCTCTAATAATTACGGTCCCTTCCATTTTCCGGAAAATTTAATTCCACTTTGTATCAATAACATACTTCATAGTAAGCCACTTCCCATTTATGGCAATGGAGAAAACGTTCGCGACTGGCTTTTTGTAGAGGATCATGTAAAAGCCATTGATATTCTTTTTCACTACGGAAGGCCGGGCGAGAGCTATAATATTGGCGGGCACAATGAGTGGAAGAATATTGACATAGTCAGGGAGCTTTGCAGGCAGATGGACAAAAAGCTAGGAAGAGAACCGGGCACTTCTGAGAAACTGATCACCTTTGTAAAAGATCGCGCCGGGCATGATTTGCGTTACGCAATCGATGCTTCAAAACTGAAAAATGAATTAGGGTGGGAACCATCTTTACAATTTGAAGAAGGGTTGTCAAAAACAATAGATTGGTACCTGGAAAATACAGTATGGCTCAACGATGTAACAAGTGGCGCCTACAGGAATTATTACGACAAACAATATGGCTGAGAGAGATTGATCAATCCTGTAATCCTGAGTTACTAGACTTTTAAATTTTAAATCGATTCAATGAAGGGAATCATCCTTGCAGGTGGAAGCGGAACGAGATTGTATCCTATCACGATGGGGATCAGTAAGCAGCTAATGCCGATCTACGATAAGCCAATGATCTACTATCCCATGAGTACATTGATGCTTGCTGGTATCCGGGAGATACTTATCATTACTACCCCCGAGGACCAGCTTCAATTCAAGCGATTGCTGGGTGATGGGTCACAGTGGGGTTGTCATTTGGAATATGAAGTGCAGGAGAAGCCAAACGGTCTTGCGCAGGCCTTTGTAATTGGAGAAAAATTTATTGGCAAAGAATCCGTCGCTCTTATTTTGGGCGATAATATTTTTTATGGAAGCGGATTTTCTAACCTCTTACAGGAATCAGCAAACCCGGATGGTGCAGTGATATTTGCATACCTGGTTAGCGATCCTGAAAGGTACGGTGTGGTAGAATTTGATGAAAAATTTGTTGC
>JBDSGZ010000220.1:0-7870 GCA_039918735.1 Ginsengibacter sp. | reverse complement strand
AATTTGGTTCGGGGATTGCCGCATTCGATCTTATCAATTATTTTTCCAGGAACGTCGATAATGTTCTGATAGGAAAATTTTCAGGGCCCGTTGCGCTAGGCCTGTATTCCAAAGCCTACCAACTTCTAATGCTGCCTATTACATTGTTGCGGGACCCACTAAATTCTGTTACGCTTCCGGCTCTAAGCTCATTGCAGAACAATGGCGAAAAATTCCGTCAATTTTATCAAAGATTCATTTTTACGCTGTCTTTCTTCTCAATGCCCCTCGTTATTTATCTCGCTGTGTTCTCCGAAGAATTGATCATTCTTTTGTTGGGAGAACAATGGGTGGGCGCAAGCTACGTGTTTAAACTACTGGCCATTTCTTCCTTCATCCAGCCAGTGGAAACGACGAGAGGTCTTGTCATGATTTCCACCGGGCAAACGAACAGGCACTTTATCTGGGGAGTGATTAATGCGGTTTTTGTTGTAACGGGGTTTCTTATCGGAATAAATTGGGGCATGGAAGGAATTGCAATTTCCTACGCAATCGTAAACTATTTGATTCTCTACCCCTCATTAAAATGGGCATTTAAAAATTCCGAGGTAACAGTAGGACTTTTCTTCAGCGAAATTTCTTACTCGATTATCTTTTCTTTGCTCGCGGGCTGTGCGATGTTTGCATTTAAATATTTTCTTGGCTCCTCGATGCCAACCCTTGTATTATTTCCTCTTGGGTTTATTGTAGGCTGCGTAGTTTACTTACTGTTATGGCAATCAAACCCAACCACCCGAAGCAAGTTGAGATATGTGATAGAACTGCGCCACATGGTCTTTCAAAGAAAAAATAAATCTGGACAGATTTAAGAATCTTGTGTTGATCGTTTATGCATAAGTTGAATCAATGCATTTTCATTATCCCCTAATTTTTATCTGTATAACCAAACTTTGATTTTGAAACGGGAAGATTTCTTTTCTGAATAAAAGTTTTTTTTAGGGAATAGTCCTTTACTTTGAAAGAATATCCAAACATGCAATATAGAAGATGAAAGAGTCTAAAAAGCGAGCAGAGAAAATTGAGATAAGAATACAGGAACTGGTTGCCCTCAGTAGCAGCGCGGGTGCGATTAACAGGGCTTTTGGCACTTTAGCATTTATTGAATATCAGCAGAAGATTGAATCGTGGATGAAGCTGGCAGGCCTGCAAACTTTTATCGATAATATCGGCAACGTCAGAGGACGCCTGCTGTCAAAGAATCCTATGGCAAAAACTTTTGTGATCGGATCCCATTTTGATAACGTTCGCGAGGCAGCGAGCTATGATGGGGCTCTTGGAGTTTTGGCGGGGTTAGATCTGTTGGAAACTCTCATTGCACAAAGCGTTTCTTTGCCCTTCAATATCGAGCTTATCGCTTTTAGCGAGAGCAAAGGTTCGCGGTTTAATATTACTTATCTAGGTAGTAAAATTATAGCTGGAAATTTTGATTCAGATTTATTGGGTAGAAAAGACGTAGATGGAATTTCTTTGAATACTGTTTTAGAAAGTTTGCACTACAACAGTAATCAAATAATTGAAGATAAAATTCCGGGCGACCAATGGCTTGGCTATTTTGAGATTCACATCGAGCATGGGCCTGTTCTTTTTAAAAATGATTTGCCAGTTGGCATTGTAACTGCAATAGATGGGGTTCGAAAAATTTCTATTGAATTTACAGGAGTCGAAGCACATGCAGGCACGGTCCCTATGAAAATGCGAACAGATGCATTATGCACTGCTGCTGAATTTGTTTTAGCCGTGGAGCAATTTGCACTATCAAAAAAAAGCAAGGTCGTTGCGTCAATTGGAAACATAGCCATTAAAGGAAATCCTGACAATATTATTCCTGCTAAAGTAAACTGCATCCTCGATATCAGAAGCGGAAGTAAGAAGAAGCTTTCTAAAGCTTATCAAATCCTGAACGAAATTTGCGAGCAAATTTGTGATCGTAGAAAAGTATATTTCGAGTGGAGACTTTTGCAGGAACTAAATCCCGTGGTGAGTGATGATTTCCTGAATAAGCTTTTGTCAAAAGCCGTTAACAAGGCGGATGTAGAAGTTTTTGAGATGGAAAGTGGAACAGCCCATGATGCTATATCGATTGCTCCGGTAGCTCCTTTCTGTATGCTTTTTGTCAAATGCGTTGAGAGCGCCACCCAAAATCAACTTGAACGGGTAGAAATACAAGACATCGCCACCGCACTTGAGGTCGGTGACTACTTTATAGAGGAACTATCTTTGAGGGTTTGGGAAGAGCAAATCTGACCAGAGACATGTAGGCAAAGATCCACTTCTTATCTTTTGACAATATTTTAATAAGACTACAATTCTTCGAGCCTGGTGTTACTGTACCAAACATCTGCCCCATAATCCTGTAGAGCTATCCTGCCTTTTTTGAAAGTGCCAAAATCAGGCAAGTCCTTAAACTTCTATCCAGAAATGTTTTTTGCAACCGGAAAATTCAGCGATGCCAGACGCAAGGCCCCTATTCGAATTGTATAAAAAAGTTTAATCTTTGCTTCTTTCAAAAAGAGACTTATGCAGAATACAAAAATTGCCATCCTTGGTGCTGGTTTCATTACGGACATTCACATGGAAAGTTATCACAGGTTTGTACCGGAGGCGGATGTTGTAGCAGTATATGCACGCAATATTGATAAAGCAAAAGCCTTTGCAGAAAAGCACGGCATTCCACAATGGTATGACAACATGGAGGACATCATTAAAAATTCCGGTTGCGAAGTAGTTGATATCTGCCTGCCAAATTTTTTGCATCATGGCGCTGTTCTCGGCGCGGCTGCGGCAGGTAAACATATCATCATTGAAAAGCCACTGGCAGTAACGCTTGAGCAGGCAGATGAAATGATTGAAGTTTGTAAAAAGGCTGGAGTAAAATTGATGTATGCCGAGGAGCTTTGCTTCGCACCAAAATATGAAAGAGTGCGGCAGTTGGTAAACGAAGGAGCTATTGGCGAAATCTATATGCTGAAGCAGGCAGAAAAACATTCGGGGCCACATTCTGACTGGTTCTATAATATCGATCTGGCGGGAGGCGGAGTGTTGATGGATATGGGCTGTCACGGTATTGCGTGGTTCAGGTGGATGCTGAAAAATGCGAAAGCTAAAAGTGTGTACGCCACCATGTCAACCGTCTTGCACAAAGAAGGAACGAAAGCCGAAGATAACTCTGTAGTGATAATTGAATTTGAAAAGGGAGTTACTGCTGTTCTTGAAAATAGTTGGGCAAAACATGGCGGGATGGATGACAAGAGCGAAGTGTATGGAACCGGCGGTGTTATTTATGCTGATTTGTTCATGGGAAATGCAGCAATCTCCTATAGTAGAAGTGGATACGGATATGCGATGGAAAAGGCTGATACAACAGTAGGGTGGAGTTTTACCGTTTTTGAAGAAGTTTTCAACCAGGGCTATCCGCACGAGTTGAAGCACTTCATTGAATGTGTGCAACAGGACAAAACACCAGTTGTAACAGGCGAAGATGGAAGAGCTGTTCTTGAAATCATTTACGCTGCATACGCTTCAGCAGCCGAAGGCAAAAAGATTATGTTGCCATTTACTCCAAAAGTGAATAAACCGATTGATCTTTGGTTAGGAACTCGGGGTAGTTAGCCAGTGCGATAGAATGGTGAAATCGAAACTTAGCCAAAGCGATGTGCTTCAAACAGAATTTAATTTGTTTCCTGTTTTTTATTGAAGAAGAAAAGATTCTTTTAGTTAACATATGAAGATTACTATCGAAAATACTTACGAAGAAATTTCCCGCGAAGCGGTAAAAGACTTGCTGCAAATTTTGCAGAGAGTAGAAAATCCACTGTTGTGCACAGCTTCTGGTGATTCGCCAAGGGGTCTGTATAAAGAATTAATAAAACAGGTGAAGGAAAATGATATAGATATTTCGGCCTGGACTTTCTTAAGCCTGGATGAATGGCTCGGAATGAATGAAGAAGATGAGGGCAGTTGTCGCTTTCATTTAAACAATGATCTTTTCAACCCATTGAATGTTGACGAAAGTAAAATTATATTTTTTGACGGCCGCGCCGCGGACCCAATGAAAGAATGCAGTAGAATTGAAAAATTTATAGAAGACTTTGGAGGGATAGATTTGGCAATCGTGGGGCTTGGGATGAATGGTCATGTAGGGATGAATGAACCCGGCACATCGTCCAGCTCACGGATACATATAGCCGAAATTGATAGCACCACGCAGACAGTTGGGCAAAAATATTTTAAATCAAACCAACAGCTTACGCATGGCCTCACCTTAGGAGTTTATTCAATCCTGGAGGCCAGAACGATTATGCTAATTGTGAGCGGAACCAAAAAAGCTTCTATCGTCCGGGAGGTTTTAGAAATGGAAATATCTGAAGCAAGACCTGCAAGTTTCTTGCACAATCATGAAAACTTTTTTGTTTACTTAGATAGCGCTGCTGCTTCTCAACTGAAACAAAAAAGTGATGGATAGGAATTGCATTTTAGGGATTGATTTGGGTGGCACTAACGTTCGCGGTGGTATAGTGAAGGAGGAATTATTAGCCGGTATCATTTCAAAAAAAATAAACGCTGATCTATCGGCAGAAGAAGTGCGGGATGAATTGTTTTCATTCACAGACGCCCTGATAGACGATTCTGTGAACGGTATAGGGATAGGCGTTCCGGGGCTGTTTGATGCGGAAAGCCAGATGGTGCTGGACGTGTTTAATATTCCTTCATGGAAAAAAGTTCCTTTGAAACAATGGATGGAAGAACGTTATAAAGTCCCGGTAGTAATTGACAACGATGCGAATTGCTTTGCATTAGGGGAGTTTTATTTTGGGAAAGGAAGAGGATACGATTCCATGGTAGGTTTAACAGTCGGAACAGGAATGGGTTCAGGCATTATCATCAATAAAAAAATATATTCCGGGAGGAACGGCGGTGCAGGAGAATTTGGGATGGTTGACCATAAAGATCAGATTTTTGAATATTATTCCAGCGGCCAGTTCTTTAAAAATATTTATAATGTAGATGGAGAAACCGTTTTCGAAAAGGCACAGCAGGGGAATGCCGATGCACTGAAAATGTATAGCGAAATGGGTGCACATCTCGGCAATGCTATTAAAATGATTCTTTATGCATTGGATGTTGAACTAATAATTTTAGGTGGATCTGTGCGGCATGCATGGCCCTTCTTCAAAGATGCAATGTGGGAGCAAATCAGAACTTTTTATTTTACAAGGGCATTGGAACATTTGAAGATAGAAGTTTCAGAACTGGAGAATGCCGGTATCCTTGGAGCTGCGGGTTTATGTTACCAGTGAACTTCAATACTTTGAAGCAGAGAGGAAATGTTTTTGCGAGACGCAATAGCATGTACCCTTTGTCTTTGTTATTTCTATTATTTTTCTAAAAATCAATTTATGAAAAAATCAACAAAAGCTTCTGAGTCTACGGTAGGTGTAGTGGGATTGGGCCTGATGGGATGCAGCATCACGACCTGCTTACTTATGGCAGGCCATAAAGTGTTTGCAATCGCACCTGTTTCATCAGATTTGCAACATGCCGACAAAAGAATTCGACACCATTTATCTAAATCGAGGGAGGAAGGCCTGGTAAAACATTCACCGGACTTCTACTTCAAGAGTCTCGTGATCTCTGAAGACTTTTCATTGCTGAAAGATTGTGAGCTGGTAATTGAATGCACGCTCGAGAATATGGACATAAAAAAAGCGATGTATAAAAAAATTGAGAAGGTAATTCACAAAGATGCACTACTGACCAGCAACACATCAGCAATACCTATCAGTATGCTTCAAAAAGAAACTAAATATCCACATCGGTTTTTTGGTTTGCACTGGGCGGAACCATCCCACACTACCCGCTTCTTAGAAGTTATTTGCGGTGATTTAAGCGATGTAGACAGGGGAGAATATTTATATGAACTGGCCCATCAGTGGGGAAAGGAACCAACACTTGTCCGGAAAGATATAAGAGGTTTTATTACAAATCGCCTCATGTATGCCATGTACCGTGAAGCATTTTACCTGGTAGAAAATGGTTATGCTACCGTGGAAGATGTGGACAGGGCCTGCCGCAACAATGCCGGATACTGGATGACGCTCATGGGAGTCTTCCGCTGGATGGATCTTACGGGAGTGGCTGCCTATCATAATGTAATGAAGGATCTCTTTCCGACACTTTCTAACAGTAAAAAAATTCCTAAGTTAATCGATGACATTGTGAAAGACGGTGGCAAAGGCGTATCAAACGCAAAAGGATTTTACGACTACACAGAAGAAGAGGCCAAACTTTGGGAAGAAACGTTTGTTGAGTTCAGCTACGAAATAAGAAAGCTCGCGTTGAAATACCCTGCTGATGTTGTAGAGAAGAAGTTGAAAAAGAAGACAAAAAAAAATGAATAATCAGTGTGAATTCACCGTCAGTATTACTGCATTACTATCATTAATACCGGCAATAATACTTTGTGATTTTCCGGTTTTAATTAACCGAAGGCTTCTTACATTTCCACGAATATTTAGACCGCTTTGAGTTTGAGTAGCATAGGTAAAATCTCCTTTCCCATTGCCAAGAAGTAACACACCATGATTGGCACTGTAACGGCCAAATTTAATTCTTGTCCAGGTATTATTGCCGGTTAGCAATACATCTTTCTTACCATCTCCGTTTACATCTGTTGTTGCTATGCCATATACAGGAGAATACTGTGCCTCTAATGGCAAGTTATGCAACAAGAAACCTTTGCTACCCTGGTTTTCGAGATAAACGGTCTGCATGTTTTCTGCTTTCAAAATGGCTGCATCCTTCAACTCTTCGGTAGTAAACATATCATTGATTGTAGCAACTGCATAGGGCGCATATTCGAGGAATTTTTTCTTTAATCCCGGAAGCTGCTCCGTTAAATCATCCCGTGAATTATATGGATAAGAAACACCATCAATATAATAGCAAAGTACCGGATCTATTGTGCCGTTCCCATCAAAATCTTTGTAATAAACAGTCATGGGTTCTTTTTCACTTACATGAAATTGTGTATTTACTCCCCAGTTTCCAATGATGAGATCAAGGTCGCCATCGCCATCCATATCATCGGCGTGTATTGTATTCCACCAACCGGTACTTGCAAAATGAATATATGAAGATGACTGATCGGTAAGCTTTCCATTTTGATTAATAAAAACTTTTATTGGCATCCATTCTCCAACTACAATTAAGTCAGGTTGTTTATCATTGTTGAGATCAAGCCACAATGCATCCGTCACCATGCCAATATGTTGTAATGCCGGGCATATATCTGAGATGGCATCTTTAAAATGTCCCTTACCGTCATTGATCAAAATATAACTTTCAGGAGCAGTTGGATATTTACCAGGCACCACCCTGCCACCAACAAATAAATCCATATCTCCATCGCCATCTATATCGGCGACTTTTACACAGCCTTTACTGGAAAGCATTTGAGGCAAGGCATTTTCCTTTTTAGTGAAATTGCCCTTTCCATCATTTATATAAAGCCTGTCCTGGTAGGCTGAATCGTTCTCAGGAAATTCCAGGCTTCCACCAGCTACATACAAATCTTTGTCTCCGTCATTGTCAGCATCAAAAAATGCGGCAGCCACATCTTCACTTTTAGCATCCTGTGAAAGGGCACTCTCCGGCTTATTGGTAAAACTTCCATTCTTGTTCTGGATGAATATTTGAGAAGCCTGGTCTTTTGCTCCGCTAATAAAAAAATCTTCCAGCCCATCTTTATTTATATCAGCTACTTCGATATCCGGTCCCTGGCGCGATAAAAAATTCGGCAATAGGGTCTGTACTGTAAAATCACTGAATTTAT
>JBDSGZ010000219.1:0-3257 GCA_039918735.1 Ginsengibacter sp. | reverse complement strand
ACTTGCGACCCTATCAAGGGACTCGTTCAGATACCCTGTATTGAAAGAAATACGATGGGTGCCATCAAGGCGATAACTGCCAGCCAGCTTGCATTGCAGAGTGCTCCGGATTACGCTAAAGTGAGTCTTGATTCGGTGGTAAAAACGATGTGGGAAACAGCAATGGACATGAATGGAAAATACAAGGAAACTTCTGATGGTGGCCTTGCCGTTAATGTTCCTCTGAGCCTAAGCGAGTGTTAGTTTCTAATGAAATACATGCTCAAATCTTTCTTCAGATTCAGAACCAAAAATCAATGGTGTAAGTCTGAATAGAAACATTAAACTCCATACTTTCTTTTTATATCACGTTGGCTTTCCCGTTCTTTTATCGTTTCGCGTTTATCGTAGATCTTCTTTCCCCGACCTAAGCCGATTTCCATTTTAGCAAATCCGTTCTGAGAGATAAAAATTTTTAGAGGGATGATTGAATAGCCTTTCTCTTTGGTTTTATTTTCTAGCTTTTGCAGTTCCTTTTTATTCAGGAGGAGTTTTCTTTCCTGCATGGGCTCGTGATTATGAATTGTTCCGAAACTATATTCCGAAATGTGTAGATTTTTCACAAACAATTCTCCACGGTGAAAGTAACAATAACTGTCATTGAAGCTGACCTTTCCAAGACGCATGGATTTGATCTCTGTTCCTGTCAGCACTATTCCAGCTGTGTATTTTGTCTCAATGTTGTATTCGTAATATGCTTTTCGATTGCTGAGTTCCATAACAAATAAATCTGGGACGATAGAGTGAAGTCGGGCGTCAATGTTAAGAAGCAAAAAGTTCAGGAAATCAAACATCCTGAACTTCCGTTACCAAAATTTCTTGTTGAATTAATTTTCAAATAAAACCAATATTTGAGTCAGTCTTTCTTTAAGCTCTTTTCTGGGAACAATAAAATCCAAAAAGCCATGCTCCAATAAAAATTCGCTTCGCTGAAAGCCTGGCGGAAGATCTTTCTTAATAGTTTCTTTAATAACTCTCGGTCCGGCAAATCCAATAAGAGCACCCGGTTCACCCATTATAATATCGCCGAGCATCGCAAATGAAGCCGTCGTTCCTCCAAACGTAGGATCAGTGCAAAGAGAAATGTAGGGAATTTTTGCATCCGAAAGCAAAGATAGCTTCCCCGAAGTTTTCGGTAATTGCATGAGCGAAAAAGCACTCTCCATCATCCTCGCACCACCACTTTTGTTGATGATCATGAATGGAATTTTATGCTTAAGGCAATAGTCGCAGGCCCGTGAAATTTTCTCACCCATAACGCTTCCGAGGCTTCCACCAATAAATTCAAAATCCATACATGCCACAACCAAATCATGCCCGTTCACTTTACCATGGGCAACGGTTATCGAATCATGAATTGAAGTCTTGCTGTAAGTTTCCTTTAATCGCTGATCATAAGACTTTAAGTCAACAAACCCCAGGTAATCTTTAGACTTAATGTTAGCGAAGAGTTCTTCATACTCGTCATCGTCAAAAATAATTTCAAAATACTCTGCACTTCCTATGCGATGGTGGTAGCCGCATTTTGGGCAAACAAACAAATTCTCTCTCAATTCATTTACTGTGCAAGTGTACCTACAAGACGGGCACTTTGTCCATAAACCGTCCGGCGCTTCCTTTTTATCTTTGGTAGATGTGGTAATGCCTTTCTTAATTCTTCTAAACCAACGCCGTTTTGTTTCTTCAGAATCTCCTTCCTCTCCGGCCAGGTTTGCATAAAAATCTTCGTCTGGTTTCATATTCATTATGATAAAGTGCTCAAATTTGATGCTAAGAGTTATAGATCAGCTCCAGATTTAAGCTATTTACTTTTTGACTGTCGTATTGAATGATTACCCAGCCACGATTGCCACTATGCTATCGTAATCCCCTTATCAAGGTAAACATCCTGTGTCGCGTGGAGTAAGTCGATTCCTTCCTGCATCGGCTTTTGGAATGCCTTCCTTCCAAGAATAAGGCCCATACCGCCAGCACGTTTGTTCACCACTGCGGTAGTTACTGCATCCCGCAAATCACTTGCACCTTTGCTTTCGCCGCCGCTGTTGATCAATCCGATGCGCCCACTATAACAGTTCAATACCTGGTAGCGGCAAAGATCAATTGGATTGTCAGAAGTCAGTTCAGTGTAAACAAGTTTTGACGTTTTACTAAAATTCACCGCATTGAAACCGCCGTTGTTAGTTGCCATTTTTTGTTTGATAATATCCGCTTGTAAAGTCACCCCAAGGTGATTCGCTTGCCCCGTCAGGTCTGCCGAAGTATGGTAGTCTACTCCGTCCACCTTAAATGCATTGTTTCGCGTATAACACCAAAGTATGGTACACATTCCTAATTCGTGTGCTACTTCAAAAGCCTCCGAAACTTCCTGCAACTGCCTGGTACTTTCATGACTTCCCCAATAAATAGTAGCTCCGATTCCAACGGCTCCCATGTTGTAAGCACTTTTAACTGTACCGAACATTGTCTGATCGTATTTATTTGGATAACTTAATAATTCGTTGTGATTGATCTTAACGACGTAAGGAATCTTGTGTGCATATTTACGGCTCGTGATCCCGAGTACTCCAAAGGTAGATGCGACCCCATTACAACCACTTTCAATCGCGAGTTTTACGATATTTTCCGGATCAAAATAAATCGGGTTAGGAGCGAAAGAAGCCCCTGCACTATGTTCTATACCCTGATCAACAGGAAAAATAGAGCAATATCCTGTGTCAGCCAGCCTTCCATGTCCAAGCAACATTTGCAAGCTCTGAACGACCCTGTTGTTACGATTACTGTTTACAAATACATCATCTATGTAATCGGGTGATGGTAATGTGAGTGTTGACTTGTCAATTTTGCACTTGTGATTTAATAAACTTTCGGCTTCATCGCCCAGTAACTCTGTAATTCTGTTTGAAGGCATTGTCAATTTTTTTTTATGTCTGCAAACGTACATGAATTTGATAAATATGCAATAGCGTTAAAATGTTCCGGGCTGTTTCGGTTATCCCAGGAAATAATTGAATCTGTGAGAGAATGCAACTTTCTTTACGATTGCTGATGAAGACAGTTCATCTGTTGCTAAATTAGATTTTGTCATTAGAGGTAGGTCGTTTATTCCCCTGAAGATTGCTAAAAGAACATTCGATTTGATCAACGCTTGCCGTTTTTTTCAGGCTCTTCCGGCATAAGCAGATGACTTCCAGTTGATTCAATTGAATGTGTTATTTGCT
>JBDSGZ010000218.1:0-10927 GCA_039918735.1 Ginsengibacter sp. | reverse complement strand
TATTATTAAATATTGGAGTGCCGGGGCCGTTCTGCGCTGGAATGAAATTATGCGGGAATTGGTTGCGAAGTATAATCTTGCGCCCTATCAAAATCCGGATGGCACTTATCCAGGCCCCAATTCCAATAACCCCTTCGAGTACCCGCAGTTTCCATTTGCCAATCCGCCTTATGCTGCAAGAGCTTTTGCTTATATAAGTGCGGCACAATATGACGCATTAGTGGCTGCATGGCATTATAAGGAACTATACAATCGTGCTCCGCCGTATAAAGTTGATGCTACTGTAAAGGGATTGATACCTGAAAGTACTTTACCTTCTTACCCATCTGAAGATGCCGTAATAGCCGGTGTTACAGCGGAGATGATGAAACTGTTATTTCCCACAGAAATCGCTTTCATTCAGGAAAAGCTGCAAGAGGAAGAAGAATACCGGATTTTAAGTGGGGCCAATGTAAGAAGTGATATCGTGGCTGGTGAATCGCTTGGACGGCAGGTTGCCGGAGTATTTGTTGCCCGTGCTAAAACAGACCATGCGGGAGCCGCAGTTGGTTCACCGCAGTTATGGGACTTCCTTGCCACGTCCACTACGTCGCTCGGGCAGACCCCGTGGATCAGCCTTGAGTTGCCAAAGCGGCCTCCGATGTTGCCATTGTTTGGTAATGTGAAACCATTTCTATTTGATTCATTAACCGTTATTACGCTGCGCCCCGGGCCGCCTCCTTCAACATCAAGTGATGAATTTAGCCAGGAGAACCAGGCAGCTTATGCCCAAATTAAAAACCCGACGAGAGAGCAGAACCGTATAGTTCAGTATTGGGCTGATGGTATCGGCACTTATACACCTGCCGGACACTGGAATGCGATTGCAGCAGAAGATTTTGTAAAGCAAAACTACAGTGAAGTAAGATGGGCTAGAAATATGGCTTTACTAAATATGGCGTTGATGGATGCCGGCATTGTTTGCTGGAATACAAAATATTATTACTTCAATCCGAGGCCAACACAAATTATCCCTGAAGTAAAAACGTTAACGGGTATCCCAAATTTTCCTTCATACATATCGGGGCATTCAACTTTTAGTGAATCTGCTGCAACTATCTTGAGCCATATTTTACCGGCTAATACATCTAAATATGAATCAATGTCGGAAGAGGCTGCTTTATCAAGATTTATTTCAGGAATACATACAAAGCTTGATTGCGATAAGGGACTGGAAGTAGGAAAGAATATTGGGAGTTACGCGGTGATAAGAGCGACAACAGATGGGGCAGAATAAGAAATTTTGAAAAGAGAATTTTACTGCAAGGTTCTAAAATATTTCACAGGTAAAAATGGATTAAAAATAAAACCTTCTTTCGCTGCAGATAATAATTGAGGATACAGGAAGAAGGTTTTATTTTCCATTTTTTTGAACGGACTTCTTTTTCGGCTATACTTTTTTTAGCGGAAGCGTTTGCAATGAATATTGTGTAGAATAAACTATGGTCGTCGTTTCCTGGAAAATATTTTGAGAAGACGCCTTTTACTTTATTGTGAAGACCTGGATCATACTTCCTAAAAAGTCTTACTCAAAAATGCTGGCACTCAGATGACGGAAAGCTTCCATCGCACCGATATACTCACACGTTCTTGCACCGGCTTTGTTTGCATTGGCAACTATTTTTTTCCAATCATTGGTGCTCATGGCATCAATCTTTTCCAATGAAAAATTACTAAGCTGGTAAAGGACGGCGCCTACGAAAGCATCACCTGCACCAGTGCTGTCAATCGCTTCCACAGGAATACTGCTGACCGTAATACTATTTTTTTCATGCACTAATAGTGTGCCTTTTTTCCCAAGTGTTATCGCGAAAGTGGATTTCGATTTATCACATAATGCTGCAACAGCATCGCTTAACGAATCACATCCCGTTATGATGATGGCCTCTTCCTCACTCATTTTAAAAAAGTGGCAATGTTCTATAAAATACCATGATTGTTCAATAAACAGATCTGAGTTTGTTTGCCACAACAGCGAACGATAGTTTGGATCAAAGCTTATAAAAATATTTTTATCGATCGCGTTTTGCAACAAGCTCCTATATACCTTCTGCAGTGGGCCGGGAAGAAATGCTGTTGCTGATCCAAAATGCAATATTGAAAATTCCTTAAGATCTATTCCTGCGAGGTCGGTTTCACTGAGTTGTCCATCTGCGCCCCGATTGAAAAAGAAATCTCTTTCTCCATCGTGCATTAACGACACAAATGCAAACGTTGTAAAATGTTCTTTATCTTTTATTATCAGCGAAGTGGAAACGCCAAAGTCTTTCATTGTGTCAATAAGGTGCTGGCCAAAAGGATCGTCTCCCACTTTCGCTGCCAGTAGAACCTCGCCTCCAAGGGCTGCAATCGCAGCAGCAACGTTTGTTGGAGCACCGCCAGGCTTTTTTAAAAAATGTTCCCCATCTGCTAAGGAAGATCCAGTATCTGTGCAGATCATATCAATCAGCGCTTCTCCGATGCAAAGTATTTTCATATAGATAGTATTGAGGTGAAGAGTTTGTAAACCGTTAAAAATAGAACAATTATTCTGGTTTGATTTTGTGGCGAACACTTATGGCAATCAAAAAAAAACAGCAGTACAATTTCATTAACTGCAAGTCTGGAGTGGATTTTTTTGTAGCATTTTTTGAAGCGCCTTTTTGAATAAGAATAAAGAAAGAACAACTTTCATACCTTTCCTCCAGAAAATAACTATGCAGGAGTACATAATTGGAATTGATATAGGAACCGGTAGCGCAAAGGCTGTTGCTGTTAATAGTGTTGGTGTTGCGATTGCATCCTCGCAGTCTCACTACGATATGTTAGATACACCTCACTCTTATGCGGAGCAAGATCCGGAAGTCGTTTGGGATGCTTTTGTGAATTGTATTCGTGAAGTCATTGCTGCTTTGTCTGGGCCACCCATCGCCGTTAGCCTCAGCAGTTGTATGCATAGTCTCATCCTTGTTGACCATAACGAGCACCGCTTAACCAACCTAATTTCATGGGCCGACACCAGGAGTAAGGAGATCGCTGACGAACTGAGAGATTCAGAAATTGCTGAGCAGATCTACCGGAACTCAGGAACCGCGATTCATGCAATGACTCCTTTGTGTAAAATAATTTGGTTCAGAAAAAATGCACAGGAAGTTTTTTCTAATGCAAAGAAATTCATTTCCATCAAAGAGTATATCTGGCATAAATTATTTAATGCCTATGAAATTGATCAATCGATTGCATCTGCTACTGGCTTGTTTAACATTCAAACACGAAAATGGAATATTGAATCACTCAAAATTTGCGGTATAGACGACACGCAACTTTCTGAAATTGCTCCCACTGGTTTCATGCGTAAAAATGCGAATGAAGGGGTAGTCAAAAAAATGGGAATCTCTGGTGAAACAAAGTTTTGCATTGGAGGCAGTGATGGTTGTCTTGCGAACCTTGGAAGCTTTGCTACCGAAAAAGGAGTGGCTGCTATCACCATTGGAACTAGTGGTGCGGTTCGTATTGCGAGTGGCTCGCCCATTTATAATTTTGATGCAATGATTTTTAATTACATCCTGGATGACACGACATTTGTATGCGGTGCGCCTATTAATAACGGTGGAAGTGTACTTGGCTGGCTCATGAATAATTTTATGAAAATGGAAGGAGAACGTGAAAATGAATATGCACGATTTTTTGAGGCAGTCGGTAATATTGTTGCGGGTTCTCAAGGATTACTTTTTCTTCCGTACATAAATGGAGAGCGTGCACCCATCTGGGATGAGAAATCTACAGGAATTTATTTTGGAATAAAATCTTTCCACGAGCAATCGCACTTTTTACGAGCAGGACTTGAAGGCGTTTGTTACGTGTTGAGAAATATACTGGAAATTTTAGAACAGACTTCAGGTAAAATAGACCAACTCAACGTCAGTGGAGGATTCATTCAATCAAGAGAGTGGGTCCAAATGTTAGCTGACGTAACGGCAAAGAAAATTTTCCTGGTTCAACATGAAGACGCTTCCGCAATAGGCGCTGCTATGTTTTGTATGAAGTATTTGAAAATGATTAAAGATTATGCTGAGCTTTCACCCGGCGATACTAAGAAAATAGAGCCTGTGAAAGCGAACGTTCTGCAATATGAAAAATATTATCCTGTATTTAAAAATCTATATCCTAATCTTAAAGAAAGCATGCATGCCGTTGCTGCCATTCGATAACAGTTATCGGGGAGCAAAACTGTTGAGCTTTCGAAGCCCTCAATCTTTATCAATTCTTTCAATGATTTTACCTGATGCTTTATTTTTAAGAATAATTTTTTTCTCTCCATAGTGAGTCATTTCTTCCTTCACGAGGTAATGTTCTTCGTCATATTCCACAAGGTGGCTGTCTTTTGTAAATCCTTCCCGGCCTCTCCAAATTTCCAATTGAACTGGCTCCCAAATTTTTGATTTTGCAGATTTATAACACGCGTCCAAAACAGCATTCACCACATAGCCGTCATAGAAACTTTCTTTTGGTTGCTTTCCCGCTTCCAGGGAGTTGAGCATATCCATAAACATATGATTGTATCCCAGATCATTCACTTCGTCCCCAACAGGGAATAGCCACCCGGAATTGCTTTCTGCTTTTTCAGCGATATAATCTCCGCCTTTCCCTGTCGTGAACATTTCAAAACCGGTGCGCAGAAAGTTATTGATCCAAATTGTTCCCTCCGTTCCCATCACTTCGTCACGGAGATCCATTCCACCACGAAAGGTCCAACTGACTTCGAACTGTCCTATTGCTCCGTTTTCATATTTAATCAAAGCAATTCCATGATCTTCCGCTTCAATCGGTTTTACCTGTGTATCTGCCCAGCACATTACTTCCACAGGTTTTATTTCTTTACCAATATAGCTTCTTGCAATTTCGACACAGTGGCAACCAAGGTCCAGCATACATCCGCCTCCCGCCTTTTCAATATCCCAAAACCAATCGCTATGCGGACCCGGATGGGTCTCTCTTGATTTGGCCCAGAGTATTCTTCCCAATGCGCCTTCTCTGATGCTCTTCTCCGCTTTTATAAATTTAGGGGCATACACGAGGTCTTCAAGATAGCCGTTGAAAATATTCGCTTTCTCTACAGCCAGCATCATGCGTTTTGCTTCTTCGGCGTTTCTTGCCAAAGGTTTAGTTAACATCACAGCTTTTCTGTGTTTGCAGCAAAGCATCACGGCTTCCTCATGAAGGTGATTAGGAAGCGCAATGCAAACGATCGTAACGTCTTTGTTTGAAATCGATTCTTCCAAATTTGTCGTGAAATGTTCGACCTTGTAATCATCTGCGAATTTTTTCACCGAAGATTCTCTTCTTGAATAAACGGAGACAATTTTGTCCCTGCTTCTTAATCCTAAAAGTGAGTCGGCATAGAACCTCGCTATGAATCCGGAACCTATCATTGCGATTTTTTGCATATCTATTTGGTTGTGTTATATTATTTAAGACAAAGGTAATATAGATCGAAACAGTGAATGAAAGTTGTTAGGATTTTGATGCTTTTTTCGAGCCGATTTTCAGACATTTTTTTGTTTCACAAAATTCAAAGATTTTGATGCCAGGCTTTGGTCAAATAGGATAGAAATCCTAAATTGAGCATCCATTTTTATCCGTACAAACGGACTGCTGAATTACCCAATATGAAAAAGGGATTTTTATATCTGCTTTTATTTTTTTGTGCCCTAACAGATGTGCCCGCACAGAATCCGGTTCCCACTTTTTTTAAAAAAGTTCCTACGGAACAGAGTGGAATCTCCTTCGCAAATATGTTGAAAGAGTCGCCGGCTTTAAACATTATCACGTACGAATATTTCTATAACGGAGGAGGTGTTGGGTTAGCAGATTTCAATAATGATGGTTTGATTGACATCTATTTTACCGGCAATATGCAACCCGCAAAATTGTACCTGAATAAGGGTAATCTGCAGTTTGAGGACATTACAGCAAAGGCTGGCGTTGCGGGGAAAAAAGGATGGAAGACGGGCGTGAGTATTGCCGATGTAAATGGTGACGGTTTCCCGGACATCTACTTGTGCTATTCTGGGCCTGTGGATAGAGACAAGAGGACAAATGAATTATACATTAACAATGGCAATCTCACTTTTACTGAGAAGGCTGGTGCAATGGGAGTCGCGGATTCAGGCTTTTCTACCCAGGCTGTATTCTTTGATTATGACCGGGATGGCGACCTCGACTTATTCGTAATCAATCATAATAACAAGTACCTCAGAAATTTTGATGCCTCGTTTGTAAGGAAAATGATTGACCCGGATGCTGGCGACCGGCTTTACCGAAATGATAATAATTCATTCACCGATGTGACTGTCAGCGCCGGTATCATATCAAATCCTTTAGGTTATGGCCTGGGTGTGTCGGTGAGTGATCTTAATAACGATGGCTGGCCTGACCTGTATGTTACGAACGATTATGTGGAAGAAGATTACATGTATATCAACAATCGTGATGGAACTTTTTCGGATAAATTGAAAGACGCGGTGGGGCACCTTTCTAATTTTTCAATGGGTTGCGATATAGCCGATATTAACAACGACGGATTGCCGGATGTATTTACGCTGGACATGCTTCCGGAGGATAACAGGAGACAGAAGTTACTCTATATGCCCGATAATTATGAGCTGTATAATAACCAGGTGCAAAACGGATTTTATCACCAACTCATGAGAAACATGTTGCAGCTTAACAATGGCAATGGCACTTTCAGCGAAATAGGAGAGTTGAGTGGTGTGTTTTGCACGGATTGGAGTTGGGGTTCTTTACTCATGGATTTCAACAACGATGGGAATAAAGATCTGTTTATTACAAACGGTTATGGCAGAGACATGACCAACCGTGATTTTGTAAAGTTTTACGCGAATGAAAGACTGAAATTTATACGTGGCGAAAAGAGCGACAATATGTTCCGAATGTTGCAAAGTATTCCGATAACGCCAATTCATGATTATCTGTATTTGAATAATGGAAATCTCCAATTTACTGATGTGTCAATGACCTCCGGATTTGATAAGAAGACTCTCTCAAACGGAGGGGCGGCCGCAGATCTCGATAATGACGGAGATCTCGATCTTGTAGTGAACCACCTGAATGCACCAGCAGAAATATACCGCAATATGCTCGTGGAAAATGGCAACGGAGGCAATTGGATTCAGTTCAATATTAAGGGTAGCGGTCAGAATAAATTTGGAATCGGAGCTTCACTTAGAATCTATACTCCTAAAGGTCTTGTGCAACTTGAAAATTATCCAGTGCATGGCTTTCAGAGTTCGATGCATGTTCCATTGCATACAGGCCTTCCTTCTCCACAAATAGATTCCGTTGTGGTTCGCTGGTCGGATGGCAAAATTGAGAAATTCACCAATTTGAAGCCAAATGCGATTAATACTATTTCTTATGGAAGTAGTGCGGGGGAACGCGGTGACATTCAACTTGCCAAAACTGTTTTTAGCAGGTCAGCAGACTCTTTACCCTATGCCGATGTAGCCCCGGAAACAAATGATTTTAAAGTCCAGCCTTTGATGCCAACTATGATTTCATACAATGGACCGCGGGTTGCGAAAGGAGACATAAATAAAGATGGCCTGGAAGATCTTTTCATTTGCCGATCGCAGGGAGAGCCGGGACGTATTTTTATTCAGCTAAAGAATGGCCAGTTTGTAGAGAGTCAGCAGCCTGGTTTTATAGAAGACGCTGGTTCAGAGGATGTAGATGCTGTTCTCTTTGATGCAGATAATGACGGCGACCTGGATCTTTATGTAGTGAGCGGAGGATACAATTTTAATGCGGATGATGCAGCATTGCAGGATCGACTGTATATAAATACAAATGGAAAGTTTCAAAAAAGAATTAGCTCCGTACCAACTGCGCTTCTTAGCGGATCATGCGTGAGAGTGGCTGATATAGACAACGATGGCGATCCCGATCTTTTTGTTGGAAGCCGTGTGATTCCCGGCAGATACCCGGAAGCGCCCGAAAGCCAAATTCTTCTTAACAATGGACACGGAAACTTTTCAAAGGCTCCGGAAACTATGACAGCTTCTTTTCGTTCACTCGGTATGGTTACCGATGCGGCATGGCTGGATATCAATAAAGACGGGAGCCCGGATTTGGTAGTCTGTGGTGATTGGATGAAAATGTGCCTCTTTATAAATAAGGATGGAAAATTCACCGATCAGTCAGATCACTATTTTCCTGAAACGTTGAAGGGATGGTGGAATAGAATTCAATTGGCAGATATGGATGGCGACGGCGATCTTGATCTTATCGCAGGAAACTGGGGACTCAATAGTCCAATCAAAGTAAGTAAGTCTGAGCCTGTCAGTATGTTTTATAACGACTTCGACAATAACGGTTCGATTGATCCCTTGATATGCTATTACATCGAGGGCAAATCATATCCTATGGCCAGCCGTGACGAGATCACTGATCAGATGGTCAGTCTCAGGCAAAAATTTCCTACCTACGATTCTTATGCAAATGCCACCATTGAGAATATTTTAACACCTGAACAGTTAAAGTCAGCTAAAGAGCTTTCTGCCGACCATTTCGAGACTACATATTTTGAAAACAATAACGGTGTTTTTGAGGCAAAAAAACTACCATTGCAATCTAATTTTTTCCCGGTGTTTGCAATCACCACAGGTGATTTTAATGGCGATGGAAAACAGGACATTCTGTTAGCCGGGAACACTGATCATGCGAGAATTAAAGTTGGGAAGATAGATGCCGGCTATGGTATGTTATTAAAAGGAGATGGGAAAGGCAACTTTGAATATGTGCCACAACTTAGTTCGGGACTCTCTGTAAAAGGATGCGTAAGAGATATCATCAAAGTAGCTGGGAAAGATGGCAATCGTGTGATGTTTATGGTAAATAACCAGGCACCTGTAATGTACTCTTATTGAAGAAAAATAAATCATGAGGAAAACTATAATTTTCGCATTGACTTTCTTACTAAGTCACTCGATCTTTGCCCAGCGAGGACCGGTGTTCTCGACAAACGATTATGTCATTGCTTTGAAACATGCTACTGAAGTGATGATAACAGATGTCACCTCTCCTGCAGCAGCATCAAGATATTACGCTTACATCAATCTCGCTGCGAACGAAACGGCAGTTCTTTTTAATAAGCAACAGCCAACTTTTGTTGGAACCGCCCACGGTCTAAAAACTATCACAGTACCAGATTCGCTCGTCAGGCAAAGTGATCCTGATCTGGCCGTTCTTCTTGCACTGTACAAGATTGCGGGCAGGCTTCTTCCCTCGGGTTACCTTCTCAAGCCAAATTATGATTCACTGTTAACAGTTGCAAAAAAAAGAAAGCTGTCTCCCAAAAAGATCAATGCCACTATCAAGCTTGTAGATAAATCAGTTGAGCAAATTCTTGCCTATTCAGCTTCCGATGGTTTTATGAGGCTTAGTGGCCTGAAGAGGTTTACCCCGGCCCCAGGCGATGCTTATTGGAAACCTACAGCTCCTGGATTTATGGCAGCCATAGAACCCAATTGGAATACCTTAAGAACTTTTATCCTTGACTCGTGTTCACAATTTGAAGGTGAAGATCTTGCTGCATACAATACGGACACGAGCTCTTCATTTTATAAGGCTATGAAAGAGGTGTACGATATTCAAAAAAATCTTACTGCAGAGCAAGGGCATATCGCCATGTTTTGGGATTGCAACCCATTCAACCTTCAACAATTGGGGCACCTGGAATTTGGTATCAAAAAGATTTCTCCCGGGGGTCATTGGATGGGAATTACGGGTATAGCCTGCAAAAAGAAAAAATTGAATTTAGATAATGCCGTTTATGTGCATACTTTGGTTTCTATTGGTCTTGCAGATGCGTTCATCTCGAGCTGGAACGATAAATACAAGTCCAACAGGGTGCGGCCTATTACAGCCATTCAGAAACTTATCGAGCCTGGCTGGGTTCCAGTATTGCAAACGCCTCCTTTTCCGGAATACACCTCAGCCCACAGCGTCATTTCCACAACTTCGTCGGTAATTCTTACTCACTTGTTCGGTGCTAATTTCGCTTTCACTGATAATACAGAAGAAGAATTCGGACTTCCGTCCCGAAGTTTCAATTCATTTACCGAAGCATCTAATGAGGCTGCAATTTCGCGGCTGTATGGGGGTATTCATTTTAGAGATGCTGTAGAAAACGGGGTGGTAGAAGGACAGCAAATCGGAAGCTTTATTGTATCACACTGCCCGGATGTAAAGGCAAATAGCGGGAACAACGTAAATGCCGCTGTGGTGCCAAAAAATTAGTTATCCATGAAACGAGACGGGAATTCTGAATTTTTCCACGGCGCAAGGCCGCAGCATGTGTTTGAGTTTTACCTTCCTTTTTTGCTCATAATAGTCATGGGTATTTTTGTAGGATGTGCACGGGGAGTGCAGGTTACACCTAAGTTGATTTGGAATAAAGACTTTCCTGTTATCGGTTCACTATCTTCTCCGAGGACCACCGATCTGAATGGTGATGGTGTCCTTGACATCGTTATGGGAGCCGGAAAAAATGAGCTTCAGAAAACAGACATGGGTATCTTGGCCATTGATGGGAAGACAGGAAAATTGTTGTGGAAACAAAGCGCTATTGATCAGATGTATGGGTCGGCAACTTTTTACGATGTTACCGGCGATGGAGTGAAAGACATTTTTATAGGTGGCCGGTCGCCGCAATTTAAGGCCCTGGATGGGGAGACGGGTTCTCTACTGTGGGATTATGATCCTTCGCTTTATGCAAACCATCCTGTTATGCACTATGCTCATTTTAATAGCAATAACAGTGTGCTGGTGCCAGATCAGAATGGCGATGGGTTGAATGATATACTTACAATCAACGGTGGCAATCCCT
>JBDSGZ010000217.1:0-5437 GCA_039918735.1 Ginsengibacter sp. | reverse complement strand
AAGAAATAGGTATTTTTTGAAAACACTAGGACACGAGGTTCACCGGTCTTGCGACTACACGATGAGATACCAAAAATTGTGACGATGGCCATTAAAATCAAGATTGATTTTAAATAGAAAATCTTTTTAAATCCTTTAGAAATTTTCATTGTTGGAAAAGCAATTTTGTTTAATAAAATTTGAGAATTGTCGTTTCAGGAAGAAACCGGAGGATCAACCCTGGATAAAATAAAGGTATTTCAAAAAAGAATATTACGGCCCGAAGAATAAAAAAGAAAAATCGCTTATGGCATCGGGAAAGGTTAATAGTGGCGTTATCGCCCAATTAATAAAAGTTGATACCGGTGCACTTCATATTATACGAACTCCTTAGCTTTGTTCAAAACAACTGCTATGACTCTAACGTTCAAATTTCAAAGGAAATTAAACTTCTTTCTGTTTTTCACTTTGTCGCTAATCTTCTTGTCCTGCGGATCCACCCGGAATAGTGTGAGCGTGGAGGAAGGCTGGGAATTGCTCGGTGAGACCAAGGCTGGATTTGTCAGGGAAACGGATGTGATCAATGTTTCCAGCAAAAGTCAGTTCACAGCAATTCGCTTCAAAGTAGAAAATGCTGAAATAAAATTGAGTGACCTTGATGTTTACTTTGAAAACGGGGACAAACTTTCACCCGCCCTTGACTTGAATATTCCTGCGGGCCAGGAAAGCCGCCTGATAGAACTAACCTCTGAAGGCCGTGGAATTTCAAAAATTGAATTCAGGTATCGCACGATCGGCAGCATTATAAAAAAGAAAGCAAGCATTTTGGTATTCGGAAAGAGATTCAAGTCAGTATATTAGTGATTCAAGATCGAGAGGCAATCTTCTTACTTGATCGGCACCCGAAGCGGGATTCGTATTTCCATGGTTCAATGTTGGAATCTATTCCAGTACAATTTTAATTTCTTGTTCTAAAAATAATCTTTTGAAAACTTTATTCAGGCAATTTTTTGAGTTGACGTTTTGGGTAGTAACCTTGTTTCTGCTGGCTGTAATGGATCTGGGCACAGATCCGCATTATTCGTTCTGTGCACTTAAATTTTTAGGAATTCCTTATTGCCCGGGTTGTGGACTTGGCCATTCGATATCATACCTTTTTCATGGTCAATTCAGGCAATCCCTGGCAGCACATCCATTGGGATTTTTCGCGGTCGTTGTTATTCTCCACAGAATTTATAAGCTTTCATATTTAAAAATATTTTCTAAGGCTTTCAACTATTTATCATGGCAGACCCAATCTATTCCGGGGGAGTAAACCCGATTCTCCTGAAATTTCTTTATGACGTAACACCTGAGGAGTTGATCACCATAAACTCCCATACAAAAGGATTCGGCGATGATGATCTTTCAAATTTTTGCATGATCTATCGCTCAAAGAGAAAAGACCCTCAAACCATTTTGCTATTGTGCCTTCTCGGGCTCGTGTTTATTGCGGGCATTCATCGTTTTGTTATAGGGCACACTGGCTTGGGAATACTTTATTTTTTTACAGCAGGATTGTGCTGGGTAGGTACCATTGTGGATGCAATCCATCACAAGGACCTTGCTCTTGAGTACAATGCCAAAATGATAACCGAAACTTTATCGATGCTGAATATGATTCGCAGGGGATGAAGATTTATACCGTTTTAAAAACACCACTATCATGACAGGAGAAAAACTAATTTCCGCAGGAACAACGAGTGAAATATGGACACAGATCGCAAGTGAAATCGAGAATAACGATCCGGGATATTCATTCATCATTAATTATGAAAGCAGGAAAATCTTTTTGGAAATTGATATTGATCCGGGAGGAGGGTTTGAAGGCGGTTATCAATTTACTAAAATCAAGAGCCAGTTATTCCATTGCGGAGAATTTAGATTTTCCATGCATCATGAAGGTTTACTTGACGAGATCGGAAAATTTTTCGGGAGCGAGGATATAGAAACGGGTTATCCTGAGTTTGATAAAAAAGTAGTTGTAAAAACAAATAATGCCGAAAAGATAAAGTCTGTTTTTGCCGATGAGGATTCAAGAAAAACGATCGAGAACTTCACCATGTTCAAGTTTCATACTGTTGAGTACAAAATAGATGAAACGGACAACAAAGGTATTTTCCTGGAGCTTACTATTGAAGAAGCGATTACAGATATGATCTTCCTCCAACAGGTGTTCAACACATTCTATTCGGTCTTGAAAAAAATTGAAACAGGCTAGTGAAATAAATCAGTCATTGGTTAGCGGCAGAGAAAAATGAAATACACAACCTTTTCCACTCTCACTTTCCACCCATATCTTGCCGCGGTGGGCTTTGATGATTTCTGCGGAAATGTAAAGTCCCAGCCCGAAACCTGCAAAAGTTCTTTTCGTCTTCACCCTGTAAAATCTTTCAAAAACTTTGTTCAGGTTCTCATTGTCAATTCCTATTCCAAAATCCTGAACTGAAAATAACAACTTGCCATCATCTACAGTAGACTTTATAATGACCTGGTTTGACTGAGGGGAATATTTGACCGCATTCGTCAGCAAATTTGTTATCACCTGCTCCATCCGAAACCTATCACCGGTAAAAGAAATGCTTTCATTTTCGGCAATCGATAAAAAATGTAGCGGCGATAAGTTTTTCACATTCCGCACTGTTTCATTTACAAGCTTTTTGAAATCAAATTTTTCAAGATGGAGCAGCACTTTGGCACCGGGAGTAGCGTTCATCACTAAAAGATCACTCAGTATTTTCACGAGCTTATTCAATTGAGATTCCATTGTGCTCAGAAGCTTGCCACCTTCGCCTCTCATCTGTTTTCCAAAGCTCAATTTTAAAATATGCACGATCCCTTTCAAACTGGTTATTGGAGTTTTCAATTCATGAGAAGCGATGCTGATAAACTCATCTTTCATTAGCTCGATTTCTTTCCGGTCGGTAATATCATCGTGGGTAACGATTGCTCCCTGCAAGGAAGGAAGACCGGTTATTCGCATCAAAAACCAACATTTTATTCCTCTTAAATCATAACAATACTCCATTGCGAAAGAAGAAATATCGCCTTTAAGAACGGCCAGGATTCCGACAATTGCCTCTGAGGATTCTTCCAAAATATAACCTTCACTTCTCTTCAGCAGCTCGATGTAATTGGTATTGTTATAATCCGTTTTTGAGAGGACCGTTAAAGAATTTTCATTTTCAAAAGCAACCCAGGCTTCATTAACGGTTTGGATTATCCCATCCGCGTTTAAGACAGCAATGCGGGCAGGGAGCGAATCCAAAATTGCGTGGCTCAATGGAGAGGCACCAGCACTCTCTGCACTGTTTCTTGCTTTAATATCAAAATAACCCGGTTGTACAACGGTTTTCATTGATCGTCAGATATTGGTTTTGTTGCATTGGCAGTAGCAAACTTGTTGGCAAAATATTGTTAACAGTTAGGGAAGCCTTTATGGAGTACGAATATAACAATAGTAAATTAGAAGTGGAACATCCGAAATTTTTTCTCCAGGGAAAGGATCCTGCAAGGACTCGAACTATTTACTGGAAGATTTAGAACTTTTATAGGACCTGGCTGCCTAATTATTATCGTAATGCAATTTCTTATTGTTAATTAATTTCTATAATCTTTTTGTTGCCCTTTATTTAGCCAATTTCCAATACGCCACACTACCCGGCTTTCTTTCATCGGTTGCCCTCAGTATCAATGTATCGCCGTTATTGATATCTCCAAAAACTTCAATGCCTTTTTCCGTTGACATACCTTGCCGTACATCTACCCATTCTGCCTTACCTTCCTTTACCCTGATAACAAATTTTCTTTCCTGATTGGTGGCAATAGCACCCGGCATTACTATAAATGAATTGCCTGCTCTTTCCATATTCAATTTTACATAAGCAAAGGAACCGGCTTTTAATTCATTATTCTTATTATCAAAAATATATTCCCACTGTTCGGTTCTTGTCGTCGGATCTATCGTGCCACTCTTTCTGGATAGCGTAGCCGTGAATAATTTTTCGGGAAAAGCATCTACCCTGAACATTGCCGGCTTAGCGGAGGCAGTTGAAGCATTGTATAATTCGGGTACTGCAACTCTTAAACGTAGTGTACGATTATTCTGCACCGTTAGTACAACCTGGTTGTTTCCTACCAATGCTCCCCTGTCTGCGTTTCTTGTTGTGATTATTCCGTCAAAAGGGGCACGCAATACTAAAAGACCCGCAACCTGCTGATAAGATTGAGCCAGCTGTTTTGCTGCCTGATACGAGGCGCTATCTGCAAGCACCTGGTTACGGCTTCTTATTAAATCAACTGGCGCTACTATACCCGGCGTTTCAGCCTGCGATGCTTTATTTAAACGCTGGTAAACATCATTACTTGTTATGTACTTTGCTTTTGCTGCTTCTACCGTTGACTGATATTCCGCTTGTTTTGTATTCAGTTCAGGGGCTTCAATTAATGCGAGTACCTGGTCCCGGTGAACCTTGTCTCCCAAATCTACTTTCATTTCTTTTACATAGCCCTGAACCCGGGCAAATAATTGTGATTGTTCGTATGGTAATAATTCTGCAGGCAGTTCAATGCTTTTTGCAACACTCGTATCATGCAAAATAAAAACCGGAACTGTGTCCTGAACATTTACATTGGCAGCAGTTGTTTCTTTTGATTTACTGCTATCATTGCAGGCTGCAAATACTCCTATAGTAAAAAAGAAAAAAATAAAATGTTTCATAAATATGTTATTGTTTGTCATTGTTCATTGAAATTTTTACTGTTCATATCTGCTGGGTCCATTGATGCGGATGCATATTTTCTTTTGCCAATGCCCCAGTGATAGACATGTGGTAAAAAGAACAATACGCCGATGGTTGAGAAGATTAGGCCGCCAATTACGGCTATTCCTAAAGGCGCGGTCTGGTCGCCACTTTCGCCAAAGCCTATCGCCATTGGTATCATGCCTGCTATCATTGCAAAGCTGGTCATTAAAATCGGGCGAAGCCTGCTTTCGGCAGCTTTAAAATGAGCGTTTATTATGTTCCCTTCTCTTCTGAATTGTTCCGCATTGGTGATGAACAAAACAGCGTTAGCAATAGATACGCCGATAGCCATAATGGTACCCATGTATGATTGTATATTCATGGTTTGCCCTGTTATAAAAAGTAAAATCAGCGAACCTGCAATTACAGCGGGAACAACCGACAATGTAATAGCAGCAATGCGAAATGACTGAAAGAAAACTGTCATTAATAAAAAGATAACAACGATAGTAATAAGCAAACCAAATTGTAAACTACTTAGCGTTTGCTGTAATAATTCCGGCTGCCCGCGCATTAATATTTTTGAGCCTTTCGGCAGTGTTATTTTATTGATTACTTCATTTACTTTTTTAAATGCATTTCCCAAATCTTCCTTATGAACATTGGCCGTGATT
>JBDSGZ010000216.1:0-10460 GCA_039918735.1 Ginsengibacter sp. | reverse complement strand
GAGGTGGATATTGCAGCCCTTGCAGATATTACTGTTGTTGTACTGGTTCCTGAATCGGGTGATGCTATCCAAAGCATGAAAGCTGGATTGATGGAGATCGCAGATATATTTTTGGTAAATAAATCTGACCGGCCTGATGCAGATAAATTCTATCATAACCTTTGTAAAATGATAGCACCTGCTTTTAGAAGTTCCGAGAAAAAAGTTCCTGTATTAAAAACTGTCGCTACGCAAAAGGAAGGTATCGGAAAACTTTATGAAACAATAGTTGAAATGATGCCTCAATTGTCGGGAGAAACTAAAGCAGATCTCCTGTTAGAAAAAGTTTGGTCGATTATTCAGGACAGGAAAATGAAGGGTATTGATAAAGTAAAACTCAGGCAGGCAATTCTGGATGTCGCTACCTCACGGGATTTTAATCTCTATCAATTTGCTGACGACTATCTGCGAACACATTAAGAAACACGATTGCTTTTCCACCATTTATATCCTACCACACCAATCGCTGCGTATGGGATTAGCATGATGTAGATAATTCCGGTATTGAAACCCTTGGCTGGTTTGTCGCCCATTTGCTGCACGGACTTTGCACAGATAGAGCATTGAGCATCTGCAGAAAAATTAGTAAGTAAGTAGCTGCACGCAATAAAAAAGAGGAGAAGAAATTTTTTCATTTTGCTTCTGCAAAGTTAGGGACAAAAGTCTTAAAAAGGCACGCAACCGGCTGATAAAATCCCGAACAGATTATACAACTTCTACCTGCTGCGATTTTTGTGATTTTTTTCTATCGTCCTCGTTAAGAATCACTTTACGCATGCGGATGGCTTTTGGAGTTACCTCTATACATTCGTCCTGCTGAATATATTCCATGCATTCTTCCAAACTCATTTGAGTCTTCGGTGCAATACGTGATGCGTCGTCGCTACCGCTTGCGCGATGGTTGGTTAATTTTTTGGGTTCTGTCGCATTTACTACCAAATCTCCTGGTTTTATATGTTCTGCTATGATTTGGCCTACATAAACTTCTTCTCCCGGATCAACAAAAAATGTCCCGCGATCCTGCAATTTATCTATTGAATACCCCGTCGTCTTCTCCTGGTTTTTGGAAATCAACACCCCGTTACTTCTTCCGGGAATAAATCCTTTCCATGGTTTGTATTCAAGGAAACGGTGCGCCATCACAGCTTCACCGGCTGTATTGGTAAGCATGTTCGAACGAAGCCCTATAAGCCCGCGCGAAGGAATCTCAAATTCAAGATGCTGGATATCACCTTTACTTTCCATAATCGTTAACTCGCCCTTACGTTGTGTAACGAGGTCTATTACCCTGCCGCTATATTCCGAAGGAACATCTACAACAAGATTTTCGTAGGGCTCACACTTCGTCCCATTAATCATCTTTGTAATAACCTGGGGTTGACCCACGGTAATTTCGTATCCTTCCCTGCGCATAGTTTCTACCAATATGCTTAGATGTAAGATGCCACGCCCATAAACCATAAAACTTTCGGCGCTGCCAGTTGGGCTAACCCGAAGTGCCAGGTTTTTTTCCAGTTCTTTTTCAAGCCTGTCTTTGAGATGTCGGGAAGTCACAAACTTTCCGTCTCTTCCGTAAAATGGAGAATTATTAATGCTGAACTGCATGTTCATGGTTGGTTCATCTACGCTTATTACTGGCAACGCTTCGGGATTTTCAAGATCTGCCAGCGTTTCCCCAATATTAAATCCTTCGATGCCTACAACGGCGCAAATATCACCAGCCGAAACTTCACTTACTTTCTTTTTTCCAAGTCCTTCAAACACGTACAGTTCTTTTACGCGGCTCTTTTGAACAGAGCCGTCCAGCTTCATAAGGGAAAGTGGTTGGTTTTCTTTGATCGTTCCTCTTGCAACTTTACCAACTGCTATTCTGCCTAAAAAGGAAGAATAATCCAGCGAGGTAATCTGCATTTGCAATGTGCCGCCTAATGTTGAAGGCGGCGGAACTTTTTCGACAATCGTATCCAGGAGTGGAAAGATATTATCGGTTTCTTCAAGAGAAGTGTTCATCCAACCATTCTTACTGGAACCATATATTGTGGGAAAATCAAGTTGCTCTTCTGTTGCATCAAGATTAAAGAATAATTCAAAGACAGCATCATGCACTTCTGCGGGCCGACAATTGGGCTTGTCAACTTTATTAATCACAACTATCGGGTGCAAATTCAACTGTAAGGCTTTTTGCAAAACAAAACGGGTTTGAGGCATTGGGCCTTCAAATGCGTCAACCAACAAGAGTACGCCATCAGCCATTTTTAAAACCCGCTCCACTTCACCACCAAAATCACTGTGGCCCGGAGTGTCAATCACATTGATTTTTACTCCTTTGTAGTTAACCGAAACATTCTTGCTAAAAATAGTAATGCCTCTTTCTCTCTCCAGATCATTGCTGTCCATTATCAATTCACCAGTCGCCTGGTTGTCGCGAAATATATTGGTGCTATGCAAAATCTTGTCCACCAGAGTTGTTTTACCATGATCAACGTGAGCTATTATAGCAATGTTTCTAATTTCCATTTTTCTTCATTTACCCCAGGCGCTTTGTGTAAAAAATTACCTGATTTTTTTTAAGTGTGCAAAGGTACATCAAATGCGCTTTAAGTCAAGAAATCAACAGAAACTTAACACTTTAGGAAGTAAATTTGAAAACGTCAACACCGATTGCCTAAACCTTTCAATTTTAAACGCCAGCCTTGAAAAAATTAAAACTACCCCGTCTTTCTTTTTGTATCCTGTTTGATATTATCGGTTTTACAAGTTATTTATTGCCCGTAATCGGAGAGGCTGAAGATATCCTTTGGGCACCCATCTCTGGCATTATTTTTTACCTGATGTTCGGAAAAAGAATGGGAGTTTTTGGAGGAGTCTTTTCATTTCTAGAGGAAATACTTCCTGGCCTGGATTTTATTCCCACATTTACCATTGCCTGGTTCATTAGAAGACGGGAAATCGAAAAGCTTGCTTTGCAAAATCAGGTAGCATTGTCTTCTCTTTAATTATGACAGGAATTGCCGCAGGATATTCAATTAAGCCCACGATTTTTCTGCGATAAAAATAAGTAGTTTTAAACACTCAATTATTACTTAAGATAGTTGTTTTGCAGTCGATTCTAATCATAAACTTTTGCCTGAAGGATAAGTCGTTGAAATGATCGCAACTTTTTGAAGGGAAATGCTTAATCGCTATGCAGAATTGCCGACAACTTTTTTGAGATGACTTTTGATTACCAAATAAATTTCTATTACTGTTTTAATTCCTCGATAAACTTTGCGACATGAATAAAATGCTGATTATTTCCTTGCTACTTTTTGCTTTTCATTCCTCCTTTTCCCAACAAGAATCGATCATAGGATTCTTCGGAAAAAATACTGAAAAGCAATTAGATCTTGAATCGAACTTTGACAAAAACTTAAGTATAGAAAACGTTGGGGAGAACATTAAAAAATTTTCGGCTATGCCTCACAACTTAGGTTCGCGAGGCAGCAAGGAATATGCAACCGAAATTTTAAGGTTGTTTACCGATTGGAGATGGGATGCAAAAATTGATACATTCCATGTACTTTTTCCTACTCCAAAAACAAGGATGTTGGAAATGACTTCACCCACGGTCTATAAGGCAATCTTGAAAGAGCCTGCCCTAAAAGAAGACAAGACTTCAGGGCAAAAAGACCAGTTGCCTTCATACAACTCATACAGTGCAGATGGCGATGTAACCGCAGACCTGGTATTTGTAAATTATGGACTTCCCGATGATTATGAAAAATTGGCTAGGATGGGGATTGACGTCAAAGGAAAAATTGTAATAGCGAAATATGGCAGGAGCTGGAGGGGAATAAAACCAAAGGTTGCCCAGGAGCACGGAGCAATTGGATGCCTTATTTATAGTGACCCTATCGATGATGGTTATTTCGCAGGCGATACTTATCCAAAAGGTCCCTTTAAAAGTGAATTTGGCGTGCAGCGAGGATCGGTCATGGACATGCCCATCTACCCTGGCGATCCGCTGACTCCCGGAATCGGTGCGACTGAAGCCGCCAAAAGGTTAGAAAGAACGAACGCTCCAAACCTTATAAAAATACCTGTATTGCCAATCAGTTATCATGACGCTTCGCCCTTACTCGCAGAACTTGATGGAGCCAACGTTCCCGCTGGATGGCAAGGCGGTTTACCTTTTGCTTATCATATCGGAGCAGGTAGGGCGAAGGTGCATCTAAAAGTCGCTTTCAACTGGGATATTGTTCCATGCTACGATGTGATTGCCAAAATTAAAGGGTCAAAGTTCCCTGATGAATGGGTTATACGGGGAAATCACCACGATGCCTGGGTGAACGGAGCCGCAGATCCTGCAAGTGGTTTGGCCGCTCTATTGGAGGAAGCAAAATCTTTGGGGTTGATGATGAAGAATGGATGGAAGCCGGACCGGACCATAGTCTATTGTGCATGGGATGGTGAAGAGCCAGGATTACTAGGTTCCACAGAATGGTTGGAAGCAAATGAAAAAGAATTGAGGGAAAAAGCTGTAGTCTATATAAATTCCGATATGAACGCACGGGGGTTTTTATACTCCGAAGGATCACATGCACTTGAACCCTTAATGGATGAAATATCCAAACAGGTAATAGATCCACAGACGAATGTGAGCGTGTTTGAAAGGAGAAAAGCGAATGAAGCAATATCGCTACAAAACACAGAAGACAGGAAACAGGTGTGGAAACGGGAGAATCTAAAACTGAAAGCTTTGGGTTCTGGTTCTGATTATTCGGCCTTCATTCAACATGCCGGAATCCCGGCTCTAAATATTGGCTATGGCGGAGAAGACGCCGCAGGAGAGTATCATTCTATATATGATTCATACGACCTGTATCAAAGATTTAAAGATCCGGATTTTCGCTATGGGGTTACATTGGCTCAAACGATAGGTCACGCCGTTTTAAGACTGGCCAACGCGGATATATTGCCTTTCGACTTTACACACTTGTCTAAAACTGTGGACGATTATTTACAAGACCTAATAAGCCTTTTGGGGAAAACAAGGGAAGCTACCGAGATAGATAATGAAATTATTAAAAACGGTGGGTATCTCGTTGGGAATGATCCTCAAAAAAAGCTATTGCCGCCAGGAATAAAATCAACCGTTCCATATCTGGATTTTTCTATTTTACAAAATGCGTTGGAATCATTAAAAGCAAGTACGGACAGTTTGAAAACCACATATCAAAACAAAATAAAAACCAATGTTGTAACAAAGGAGTTCAATGAAGCTCTTTATCGCGCTGAACAACAGCTACTCACCGCAGAAGGACTACCACGTAGGGGATGGTATAAACATACGGTGTACGCACCAGGATTTTACACTGGGTATGGAGTGAAAACGATGCCCGGTATCCGGGAAGCGATTGAGCAAAGAAATTGGAAGGAAGCGCAAGAGCAGATAGACATTGCTTCATCAACCTTATTGAATCTGTCAAATTATTTGAATAATTTAAGTAAAAAGTAGATCGCGTCTATGAACAAAATGAAATCAAATTTAATTAAGTTTGTTGTTGAAATTAAATGATGAAAAAGATCCTCCTTACCTTATTCGTGCTCTCTTCTATTCATTGTGGGATGGCCCAGGTAACTTCCGTAAAAGATGGAAGTTCTTTTGGAGAAAAGATAGTTGACCAGACCGCAATCAACATTAAGAATCTTGAAAATATTCTTAAAACGCAGAAACAATTTTCCGGTAATGCAAAAGGAAAAGTCGTAAGCGTTTGCCAGGAAAAGGGCTGCTGGATGAAGCTCGAAAGCGGTGGTGGTGAAACAGTGATGGTTCGCTTCAAGGATTATAAATTTTTTGTTCCAAAGAACATCGCCGGCAGGGATGTGGTGCTAACTGGTGTAGCCGAAAGATCAGTTACATCGGTGGAAACATTAAAACATTATGCGGCGGACGCGGGAAAAACAAGTGAAGAAATTGAAAAGATAAAAGCTCCGAAAAGTGAGATCGTTTTCATCGCTTCAGGAGTGATGGTGAAATAATTGGCTTGAAAATAGTGGAAGTAAAAAGCTAATAAAAAAAATGCTGTTTTAAATTTTACAATTTTTAAAAAAAAACCAATGAAATGGCAGGGAAGAAGAGAAAGCGATAACGTTGATGACCGCCGGGGTATCACCGGAGGCCACGTTGCAGTAGGCGGTGGCCTGATCGGAGTAATATTTTTACTTGCCCGGTTTCTGCTAGGCGGTGGCGATGTAAATGATTTGAACCAGGCACTGCCCGGCAATCAACCAGAAATGTCCACGGAACAACAGGCTGCTGACGACCAGTTAGCATCCTTTGTAAAAGTTGTTTTGGCTGACACTGAAGATGTCTGGTCTAAGTTGTTTGGAGAAATGGGAAGAAACTATAGTGTGCCTACGCTGGTACTTTTCAGGGATGCTACTACTTCGGGATGTGGTGGTGCAAGTTCAGCATCCGGTCCTTTTTATTGCCCTGTGGACCACGACGTTTATATTGATCTCTCATTTGCGCAGGAGCTGAAGCAGAGGTTTGGCGCCAGCGGAGATTTCGCCATGGCATATGTGGTTGCTCATGAAGTAGGGCATCATATACAATACCTGATGGGCACAACTGACAAGATGGAAAGGATTCGCCAGCAGGTTAGTGAAGGTCAATACAATAAGTATTCTGTAAGGCTCGAACTCCAGGCGGATTTCTATGCAGGTGTCTGGGCGCATTATGATCAAAAGATGAAAAACGTGCTCGACCCTAATGATATCCCGGAAGCACTCAATGCGGCAAATGCCATTGGAGATGATCGCCTGCAGAGGGAGGCACAGGGAAGAGTTACTCCAGATGCTTTTACTCATGGCACCTCTGCTCAGAGAATGTATTGGTTTAAGAAAGGTTACGAAACAGGAGATCTAAGCCAGGGAGATACCTTTGCTGCTGGTGCATTGAATGTAAGCGAATAATAATTCCTCTATTCACCTTTATACAAAACCTGGCAGACTTCACAATAGAACGTTCTGCGTTTTGTTTTTCCGCAATATTTTTTTAAGAGTGGGGCTCCATCTCTCGGGCATATTTTTTTCGTGTGAGCGAGCCAGTGTTGCTTAAGAACAAACTCTTTTTTCCACTTTAGAAAATCAAAACTGTAGTTGCGGGCTTCGCTGACAAGCGCATTAAGTTTCCGGAGTGGCATATCCTTAATTCTGCTTTCGGGGTGAATCCTGGTTCTAAAAAGCACTTCGTTTTTGATGATGTTTCCGACTCCGGCAAAAATATTTTGGTTGAGCAGTACATCGCAAACCAATTCTTCAGGCATTGCCAGCACTTTTTCCCTTGCGGTTTTAGGATCCCAGTTATCGTTCATTATGTCACCCGTCCAATCATATACTTCGTTGAGATCGTCTTCGATAAATTTTAAAGAACAGGCATAAAAATTCAGTTCCCTTTTTTTAAAAAAAAGAGTTAGTCTCGGAACCGATTCTTTTCCTTCATTAATCCGGTAACTTCCAAAAAGCATGAAGTGGATTTTTAGGCTAAAATCCTTGAAGCAGATAATAAAATGTTTACCCCAGCTTTTGAACTCTAGGATCTTTTGGCCAGACATTCTTTGAATATCAAGCTTACTATTGCCTTCAACTTTTAATATTTTTTTTCCTGTGAAATCTTTTACGGCATCTTTGAGAATAATGATTGAAGGTCCCTCGGGCATGGCAAAGTTATTATTTCAAACGAGCTGAAATTTAGGAATAGATTGATGCAGAATGAATCGACTGAATCAGGAAGGAACCCGATTAAGATTTTGAAGCTGCGTTAATGAAGCATTAATTATCTTCTTCTCCGATTTCGCCCTGGTCTGTCAACGGTGCTTCTTTTGGATCATCCTCTGATTTAGGCGGTGCCGGATTCTTTTTGGGAGATTGATTAATGCTGGCTTCCTGTAGTTCATTATAACCGGCGTCGCTCACTGATCCTTTTGTTTGACCACTTTGTTTCTTTCTACGTTCGTAGTATTTTTTGCTGCGTGCTTTCATTTTGTCTGTCTTTTAGAGATACAAATTTCTTAAAATTCTGTCCTGACTTTAGAAAAAGCTATTCGGGCTTTTTTAATATCCGTTTCCGAACCTCCTTTTGAAGTTTGCTGCCATCGGGATCGGCAGCGGTTTTCAGTGAAGTGAATTCCCTGGTCCATTCCGATGTCAGATACCTCAATGCCGGATTTTCATCCCTTATACATTTTAAAATAACATCAGCCACCTGGCCGGGGGTCTGAAACACTTTCGCGCGAAGGTCTGGATCCGAGAACGTTTTTCTATATTCCATGTAGTCGTCCATCAAAGGAGTATAAGCATCTTTTTTAATGCCTCCAGTCGATTCAAGATGTTTCATGATATTATTTCCAAATTCGGTTACGACGCCTGCAGGTTCTATCAATGAAACCTTAATTCCAAAATAAGGTTGCATGTAGATTGCAATACTTTCTGTAAATCCTTCAAGAGCAAATTTAGCTGCACAATAAATTTCGTTAATAGGCTGCCCCACTAATCCACCTACCGATGATATATTTATAATGCGCCCATTCTTTTGTTTCCTCATCTGAGGAAGCACTGCCCTAATGCATCGGATCGGACCGTAAAAGTTTATGTCCATCACATTTGAAATCTCTTTCATACTCGCTTGCTCCACTGTCCTCAAAAAACCAGAGCCCGCGTTGTTTATTAATATGTCAAGGCTTCCTTCCTTTTCGACAATTTCTTCAACGCATTTTTTGATACTCGCTTCTCCCTGCACATCGAGATGCTTTATATGAACCTCCACTCCCTCAGCCTCTGCTTCACGTTGAAGCAATTCTCTTTTTGAAGTGTCACGCATAGTAGCGTAAACCGTATATTTATTTTTTGCCAGTAAAACAGCGGTATAAAGGCCGATACCCGAAGAGGTGCCTGTTAGCAAAACTGTATTCATCCCAGAGATTTTTAAAAGTTTGGGAGCGTCGTGGATCTAATCTTCCTTTCGTTTCCCAGCTTATTCTTCTTCATCCGTTTCAGCCTTACCTTCTGCCGGAGGTGTGACATTTTTGATTGAAAGCTGAAATTTAGTATTAAGAGTTACTTCGTAGTTGTTGTCGTTCAATATTTGTTTTGCGGAATCATCTTCCAATATCACAGCGGCAAGGTGGGTTGCAAGGGCAGAGCCGCTGATCACATTTCCGACCTTGCCACCATTAAATTCAATTGTAAACTTATAACCGGCCTTTCGCCCTGTTCCGGCCCGCTCGAAATCGACCCTGTTAAGAGCGAGCACCTGCTCTTCGATCGCCGATTTTTTCAATAAAATTTTAATAATTGGTAAATACTTTTTCCAAATGTGATTGTACATGAAAGGATTATATTTAGTTTTTTATTTACCAGAGGAAAAGTGCCTCTAAGGAAAAGTGAGCAAAAATCAGAATGAGGATTGCTTCCGAGCAATAAAATTACTGTAATTTTATACATCACAATCAATTTATTACCAGTTCGTAAAAGAACAATCAGAAAAAAATTCTATTTAGATCAAACATTTTTCGGGTAAAACACATGGCAATGGGTTGAAAGCTTGCTTTGGATATTACCTTTACAAAGAAAGTTCAATGAAGACGGTTCCTGTTACTATCATGAATACGCCCCCAGGTGACCTATCATGAATCGAAGAAGAATCAAGTCCAGGAATCAGAAATTTTTGTTTTCAACGCCAACTCCTAAAGCAAAAGAGAGAAGGTGAAATCCAATAAGTATCGTTTGGATTATTAACAATTTTAAAGTATTTTCCTTCCTAATTTATTGATACTTCGGCATTAAGTATTCTGTAAATTTGATATAGTCAAACAACGATTTGTATGGCGTTTGAATTTAAACTTCCACATTCTCTTGCAAGGTTTTTGAATTTACCTTCAAGCTCGCCCAAAAGGCAACAGCTGAAAGTTTTGAAAAAGCTGATGAGAAAATCCAGGTTTACTGAATTTGGCCAGCAATTTTTATTTGATAAAATTCTCTTAAGCAAGTTCCCCGGGAAGATGTTTCAGAAGGTAGTACCTACCTACGATTATAATAAAATCTTCGATCAGTGGTGGCACCTGGCTCTCGATGGGAAACCGGACGTTTGCTGGCCTGGAGTGATAAAGTTTTTTGCTCTGAGTAGTGGAACCAGTGAGTGCTCCAGCAAGTATATTCCTATAACCAAGGAACTTATAAGATCAAATACCATTACCAGTATCCGTCAGTTACTGAGTCTCGCATCCTATACTAAAGTCCCGAAGTCTTCTGTGGGCAAAGGATGGCTCATGCTTGGTGGCAGTACTCATCTTCAAAAGACCGCAACATATTATGCCGGGGACCTGAGCGGAATTCAAGCCAAGAATATTCCCTTCTGGTTCCAGGGAATGTATAAACCC
>JBDSGZ010000215.1:0-8522 GCA_039918735.1 Ginsengibacter sp. | reverse complement strand
GCTGTTTCTAAAAAAGTCTGTTCGGGTTGTTCATTTTTGATTGAGGATAGAAAACGATTTTTATTCTCAATATTATTTTCGTTTAAATATTTTTCGAAAAGCGCGAAATGATTTAGCGGATCGAACGCAAGTAAAGAATCCAGGATTTTTTCTGCGCCAGGTTTGTCGTCCTCCAACCGTTTTGTTACCGCCATAACATGGTAGGCGTCAACAGCGAACTTATTGAAGTCGATACTCTTGCCTGCATACTCAAGTGCTCTTTTATAATTGTTTTCCCTGAAATATAATTTTGAGAGTTCTGTATAGGCCGCACTGCGATATTCTGTTCCCAACGCCGAGATGGCGAATCCATCTTTTGCATCCGCAATATTTCCCAAGGTACTATTTATAACTCCATAATAATAGTTTGCGGCCGGATCGTAAGTGTCTATGGAAAGCGCCTTTTTGCTAACAGCGAGTGCCTCGCTATAGTCTGCGTTCCGATACAACAGCATCGAGTAATCAGCCAGTGCCGGTAAATAGTTGCCATCCTTTTCGAGCGCAGCTTTCAATTTTTTTTCTGCGTCCACATATTCCCGTTGGCGGAGAAATTCTTTACTCTGTAAGTACAACCCATAAGCGCTGTTCCAATCAAAATCTGCAGGAGAATCTACAGGACGAGCGAGCACATTGGCAGTAGGTGAGGCCTGGTAAATGAGTTTATTGTCGCCCAGGGTTACCATGAGGTTGTCGCTATTTCCATTTAGCCTGAACGAATCTTTAAAAAGCTCCAGGGTTTGCAATTTTAATTTCTTAGAATACAGTACGTTTTTACCATCCGTTATTTTCAGCTCATCATTGAGAGCTTGCAAGGGTGATAAGTAAATTTTTATAAATCCATTTTCCGTGATAACATTGAGCGCAGCAAAATTATTTGCAGCCACAAAGCCATTTGTTTTTACAACCGGGAACCAATATTCTGTCCATACATCGGTGCCATGCGGAGCAAAACCGATGTGCTTAAAGGGAGTGAAAGTACTTCCCTCTGCTGCCTGGTTAAACATCCTGCCACTTTGCACTTCCACGTATTGCCCATCTGTATCAGATAGCAACTTTTCCCAAATCATTCCCTGTTGTGAGAGTCCCCAAATCCATAATTTTTTTCCAGGCTTGTTATCATAATTGCTATAGCGCCCCATACCGAAATTATCATCGTGCCAGAAAGCGCCAAAGAAATCGGTATATTTTCCAAAAACATGGTAAGACTTATATGCTCCGAAATCATTGTTTTTGTACCATGAAAGATCTTTTCCATTCTCCTTATTTATTGGCCAATTGCTATGTTCTCCGGAATGGCCTATATATTTCGTTCCCGGATAGATAAACTGCAAATCATTTCTTGCAGTTATTCCTGTGTTCATCCAGGTATAATAGGGTTGTTCAATGGGAGAAGCATTATACCAAAAAGAGGATGTTGTAAAATATGCTTTATCCTTTGCCAGATTAATATCAATCTTCCAGGAAGTTCTTGTCAGTAGATCCAAAACACCAACGACGCAACTTACACTTCCATCGGGCCTTTCGATGGTAACGTAATCAACAGGCGTGGCACAATTTGGTGTGTGGCCGATGATACCATAATTAGGCTCGATGCCTCCGCTGGTCCATGGTCCACGCATGGCAACGTCACGGAACTTAACCACATGATTGTAATAAATAAAAGATTTGCCGGTAGATTTTTCTATTGCTGCCCAAATCTTACCACCGATCTCCGGCATGATCATGACCTTAAGGAAATCATTTTCTAACTCAACAATTTTCCATTCTTTTTGAACAGGTTTATCGGTATAGCCATCGAAACGGAAATATGGATAGATCTTTCCCACTTTCGGTATAGGGTCCGGATCAGAGAATGGATATGTCTTAAACGTTTTATAGTATTCTTTAACGGTCGCCTTCTGCTGAGCTGGAACGATCTGAAAGAAAAATAGGATTGCAGACGCAGTAACTAAAATTTTTTTCATTGGAAGAATTGATGCTATTAGCAAAAAAGAATTGTATGAAGTACGCACTTTTTACATAGAAATCAGTGCCTGAAATGGAATCAAACGATTGCGCCAGTTAGATTTATTTGGTGACTGTTTAATGAAAATAAGTTTGCATAAATAATTTTTAAGAAACATTAAAGATTGAGGATGCTAATCGGAACAAAAGATTGAAGAAACCAAGTCACATTCCCTGGGGAAATGATCAACTAAGATTTGTTCTGATAATTTCAAGTAGGTCGTCTTTGGAGAAGGGCTTCGTTATTAATCCGTTCGCAAGACATTCGTTAAAAGAATTTGCAAGATGATGATGAGCCGTAAAAAGAATGACCGGGATGTCGCGTGTGCTCTCCGATTTCTTTAACTCTTTGCAGATATCACGACCATCAGCACCCGACAAAGAAATATCTAATAAAATCAGGTCGGGTAAGAAAGCATTGATGGACTGTGGAATTTCTTCCCAATTATATATTGTTTTGACGTCATAATTATCCATTTTGAGAATCAGTCTAACAACGTCCAATATATCCTTGTTATCGTCTACAACGAGTATTTTGTTCATTTATAAGCAGAGTTGAGGATCAGCACATGTATATTTTGAAGCGATGCAACAACAATTAAACCAATAAAATTGTAAGCTGTTGATTCGTCTTATTTGATAGAGGTAATCATTTCGCTTTTCTGCCAGAACTGTTGAGACACAGCATCACTTTCAAGGTGGTTTTTTATAGCTAAAAATCCGATGAGGATAATGATAAGAATCAAAATGATAGCAAGGTAGAGCCATGGAAGATCTTTGATTTTTCTTTTCAACTTCTTCTCTTTCTTTTTGTGAAGCTGGCTTTTGAGATTGCTGTTGAGCTGTTCTACGAGAAGTGACAAATCTTTTTTATCCTTAAATCCCTGGAGTCCTTCCACCGCATCATTCACCATGTGGGAATCAATCATGGCCTTTTCAAGGCCATGCCTTTCCTCATCGGAGAGTTTACCACTCAGGTAATCCATCAACTTCTGATTGTCAATATCTTTATTGCTATTGGATAATATGTTTAATAAATCACCGCTCATTTAATTTGTCTTTTATCGACGGGACTTTCCTGGTTTTAGTTCGTTCACGAAAGTCACATGGTTTACTGCTGATACCTGAACAACTTATCTCTCACCTTCCATTTTCATTTTTAAGTTTCGCTTGCCGTTCTGTATGTAACTTTTTACCCGCGTTATTGAAAATCCTGTTATGTCCGCGATCTCCGAATAGGATTTTTTTTGAAGATAAAATAAAGTTAGACAATGTTGTTGCTCCTCGCTCAGTTTCTGCATGCATCGTTCCATTTTATCAATCAATTCTTCCTTTTCAGCCATTATAATTTTATCATCCGGATCATCAGCTATTATAATTTCTTCTTTTAATTCTCCCGTGATCTTTCCCTTATCTCTCAGCTTCATCAGGCAATGATTCTTTGCAACCATGTAAATCCAGCTTTTGAAATACGTCACCTTATATTTATGCAACTCATCAATCACCTTTAGAAACACCTGCTGTACACAGTCTTTTGCATCCTCTTCGTTCCTGAGATATTTCATGCACACACCAAGGAGCATCAGTGTGTATCGGGGCAGTAAAATTCCCAACCACTCATTGCCATTGTCCTCATAATATCTTTGCAGTATTTCTTCGTCTTTTAGATGAGTATGGTTGTCTGCCGGCAATCTCTTTCTATTTATCTGTTAGATGCAATTATAAACAAATTACATAATTTACATTTGTAATGTTTATTTAAAAGAATGTATGGAATACGTGGTTTGTTGCGTGCCTGTAGGCCCACTCCGGGCCGGGCCTTCCCATAGGGCTGAAATGGTAACACAACAGTTGTTTGGTGAAAAATCTATCGTTGTGGAATCCCTCGACAATGAATGGGTCAGGATTAAAATGAAGTATGATGATTATGAAGGCTGGTGCCAGCAGTCGCACATCACAGGTATTGACGATGATCATTACTTATTGGCAGATCATGAGCTCACAGGCGGATGGATAAACGAAGTGGATTATAATGGACACATGATGTATGTTCCTTTGGGAAGCTCTCTTTCCGCCTTTGACAATGGAAGAGCATTTTGGCGAAAAAATCAAGTTCATTATAAGGGTGAGCGCTTCAAACCGGAAGACGTGATAATAAATGCGAAGAGCATTAAATTAGCCGCCTATAAATACCTGAATACTTCTTATCTCTGGGGTGGTAAATCTGTTTTTGGAATTGACTGTAGCGGGTTCACTCAAATGGTGTACAGGTCTTTGAATAAAAGGCTTCCCCGCGATGCATGGCAACAGGCAAATGTCGGTGATCATATTGAAGATCTGAGACACGTTCACTGCGGTGACCTTGCCTTTTTTGATAATGATGAGAGCCGGATTACACACGTAGGGCTGATGCTGGACGAACACGAGATCATTCATTCTTCAGGAAAAGTACGAATTGATAAAATCGATAAAGACGGAATACTGAACCTCGAAACAAAGCAGCGCACTCATAAGCTCAGGATTATTAAGCGGTATTTTTAGAGCGGTTTTCTAACTATCGCAATTACCCTCCGTGAATTTCATGATAAATCGCATCGAGCAAAGACTTGCCTGGTCCGGCATCACCTGAAATTTGCCAAATCATTATTCCCATTCCTTTTTCCTTTGCCAACAACGTTTTCTTTTTAATGGTTGGAATTCCGTTATAGTGCAACGTTGCTCCGGACGGCATTAATAAAGAATCTGTCGATTCCGCACCTGGGAATTGGCTAACGATGTCGTTATAATTCAAGCTGCCAGGTGGTGATTGTAAAGTTGGGCCAAATGAATAGCCATAAAAAGGAACACCAAGAGTTATTTTTTCTTTTTGAATGCTCCGGGTAGTTGCGAAAAAATTCAGGTCTTCAACAGCTTGATCGTAAGTTGAATGCGGCCCGGGGTTATCCGGTCTCCACGGCCCTGTATGATCGTAACTCATAAGGTTTACAAAATTAAATTGCTCCAATGCTTTATCCGTAAAAGCGGCCTGGGAATATACCGCTATAGCGGCTGTTAACAACTTACCATGTTGATGTAACTCTTTTTTCAGGTCAACGACAAAGTCTTCATACTTACTGCTAATATCGCCGCCTTCTATGTCCACATCTATCCCGTCGAAATCATATTTAAGCGCAATCTGTAACAAGTCATTGACCAGTTTCGCCCTCTTGTTATCCATTAAAAGACTATGATAGTAGGGATGGGGACTTCCACCACCAATAGAGGGAAGCACTTTCACATTGTGTCGATGGGCTTCCTTCACGAATGGAATAATTGCAGAAAGATCTGTGTTGAAATTGCCCAGGCTATCGGGGTTTAGAAAATAAAGATTGATGTGAGTCAGTTCGTCGAAAGGAACTGTTTCAAAATTTGCTTCCATGGCAGATGTCAAAGAGTAGTATCCCACGATCCTGAATGTGGCACCATCGCCATTTTCCTGGGCTTTGGCGCAAGACATTAATATCACGGCAAGAATTAAAAAACTTAATTTTCTTCTGAGAAATTTTTTGGTCATCGCTTTTGTTTTTTTTTAATAAAGTTGTTTTGATATTGATCCCTGGAAAAGATTTACAATGATCGAATCTCATCTTCGGAGGAGTGTTTACAAATTATCGAATCAAATGTTGAGCCTTAGGCCACAGTCCAAAGAATGAATATGCTAAGATAACTGTATTATGTTTTCTGGTGACTGGTGAAAACATGCAACGTTGTAATTCTTGTTTTTCTTCCCCGGAATTTGAATCTTCTTCACCATAAATATTTTGGTGTATTCGCCCGCTCGTTTATCTTTAAAGTCTCCTGTTATTTTGAGTCCAGGTGGGTGAATCCTGGAGACACAAGCATTGGGAGATTGTTGAAATGGGCGGATACATGACAGTACATGATGACCAATGAAATCGTTTGATATATTTTTATCGCTTCAAATTATTTTTTACTGAACAATTATACGAATGCAGGTTCTATTAGGGGTCATCTTTCATTTTATCGGTGGCTTCGCTTCCGGCAGTTTTTACATACCATATAAAAAAGTAAAGGGTTGGCATTGGGAAAGCTATTGGATCGTAGGCGGCCTATTTTCCTGGTTGTTCGTGCCCTTCTTAGCTGCGGCCTTAACGGTTCCCAATTTTTTAAATATCATCCAAACATCCGATCCCACCGTTATTTTCTGGACTTATTTTATGGGACTTCTCTGGGGAATTGGCGGACTAACGTTTGGGCTTTCTATGCGATATCTCGGTTTATCACTGGGCATGTCAGTTGTCCTTGGTTTTACATCAGCCTTTGGGGCTTTGGTACCGCCAATTTATCGTGACGTTGTACATAGTACTACCGGAGTTACTTTTTCAGGCATGCTTCATAGTGAGGGCGGCATGCTGGTGCTTCTTGGAGTGTTGGTTTGCCTGATCGGAATTTTCGTGTGCGGAAGGGCTGGTGTTTTGAAAGAAAGAGAACTTTCAACTGAGCAAAAAAAGGCAAGCATTGAAGAATTTAACCTGACCAAGGGGTTGGTTGTCGCTATCATTTCCGGCATACTCAGCGCATGTTTTAATTTCGGAATCGAAGCAGGAAAACCAATGGCAGCAGTAGCCATTCAAAACGGTGCGAATTCGTTATTCCAGAATAATGTAATTTTTGTCGTCATACTTTGGGGAGGTCTTACGACCAATTTAATCTGGTGTATAATTCTGAATGCACGGAATAAATCTTTCGGTGATTATACCAATAAAAAAACACCATTAACCGCAAATTATATTTTTGCAGCCTTAGCCGGAACAATCTGGTTTTTACAATTCTTTTTTTATGGAATGGGTGAAAGCAAACTAGGCAACGGTGCGTCTTCCTGGATACTGCACATGGCCTTCATCATACTTACCTCGAGTATGTGGGGATTTGTATTTTATGAATGGAAGGGCGTAAGTAAAAAGACGTTACGGACGATATTGTTGGGGATTACAATTATAATTCTTTCGGTAATATTAGTTGGTTATGGAAATTCGAAATCCTTCTAGCGAAACGAAAAAACATCAAATAGATTTAAACAGAAAAACATGTTAGAAAACAAAGAATTTAAGTATGTAAGTTACTTGTGGGATAATGCTGAAGCGGCGCGGCTCGCGGGCGATGAAGTAGCATTGTTAGTGTACCGTTCGAATTTGCTGGGCGCTGATTTGAGGCTGACAAATTATGGTGGAGGAAATACTTCATGTAAATTGATGGAAGTGGATCCGCTAACGGGAAATGAAACGGAAGTTATGTGGGTAAAGGGAAGTGGAGGAGATTTAGGAACGATGAAAAGAAGCGGCCTCGCAGCCCTTTATGTTGACAGGCTAAGAAGTTTAAAGAACATCTATCGTGGTCTTGAACACGAGGATGAAATGGTGGCGTTGTTCAATCATTGCATCTACGATCTTGATTCGAAGGCGCCGTCAATAGATACGCCACTGCATGCTTTCCTTCCTTTCAAACATATCGATCATCTTCATCCGGATGCAGCAATCGCCATCGCTGCAGCAAAAGATGGCAAGAAAATTACGCAGGAATTATTCAATGGCTCTATAGGTTGGGTAGAGTGGCGGAGGCCGGGTTTTGAACTCGGATTGGAATTAAAAAAATGCCTTGATGACAATCCCGGTATTCGTGGAATCATGCTCGGTTCGCACGGTTTATTTACCTGGGGAGACACTTCGTATGAAAGCTATATGAATACGTTGGAAGTGATAGAGAAATGTGCTGAGTATCTCGAAGAAAACATCAGGAAGCAAAAAAATATTTTTGGCGGAGCGAAAATACAGTCTTTACCACCTATAGAAAGAAAAGAAAAGGCGGTCGCTCTTGCTCCCATCTTACGTGGCTTTTGTTCATCTGAAAAAAAGATGATCGGCACATTTACTGACGATGAAAGAGTGCTGGAGTTTATCAATTCCAAAGACCTTGATCGTTTAGGCCCCATGGGCACAAGCTGCCCTGATCATTTTTTGAGGACGAAGATATCTCCGCTCATTTTGAATTTACAGGCAACTGATGACCTGGAGCAAACCGATGAGATCATTAAAAAGCTAACGCCGCAATTCGAAGCGTACAGAAAGATGTACCGAGATTATTATGAAAAGTGTAAGCATGAAAACAGTCCAGCCATTCGTGACCAGAACCCGGTAGTGATTTTGTATCCCGGTGTTGGTATGTTCACGTTTTCAAAGGATAAGCAAACTGCACGGGTTGCCGCGGAGTTTTATATTAATGCCATTAATGTAATGAAAGGCGCTGAAGCCATTTCTGAATATACATCTCTTCCCCGCCAGGAAGCGTTCGATATTGAATACTGGTTACTGGAAGAAGCAAAACTGCAACGTATGCCCAAGCCAAAAGCTTTATCGGGTAAGATTGCGATGGTAACGGGCAGTGCCGGTGGTATTGGTAAGGCAATAGCCAAAAAATTTGTA
>JBDSGZ010000214.1:0-19700 GCA_039918735.1 Ginsengibacter sp. | reverse complement strand
CAGGATTGTGAAAAAATCTGTGCACACTTCCAGGTGCATCCATTGATCGCAGAAGATATCTTAAGCATTGACCAGCGGCCTAAAATGGATGAGATAGAGGGTGTATTATATTGCCTGCTTAATATGCTCTTTTACAATAGCAATGAAAAGTCTGTTGAGACTGAACAAATAAGCATCGTGCTTGGTCAAAATTTTGTACTCAGCTTCCAGGAAGATCCTTCGAAAGATGTGTTCAACCCGCTCAGGGAAAAATTAAAAATGAAGGGAAGTAAAGTGAGGCAAAACGGAGCAGATTTTCTGTTCTATTCATTGATCGATATGATCGTTGACAATTATTTCGTCGTGATGGAAAAACTTGGAGAAAATATTGAAATGCTGGAAGAGGAAATAATACGAAAAAGTGATACCCGCGCCCTTGCCCGTATAAACATGTTACGCAAGGAAATGATCGTTCTAAAACGCAGCGTTTCCCCGGTTCGCGAACTTGTGAATGGTATTCTTAGGAGCGAGAGTGAATTGATTGAAGATAGAACAGAAAAATATTTTAAGGATGTGTATGATCATATTGTTCAGGCCAACGACCTCGCGGAAAGTTACCGGGACATGATGATCAACTTGCAGGATCTCTACCTAAGCAATGTGAACCTGAGAATGAATGAGGTTATGAAGGTAATGGCGATTGTGACTTGTCTCCTGGCTCCGGCCACTGTCATTGGAGGTATATTTGGAATGAATTTCGAAAAAATTCCATGGCTTCACAACTCATACGGCTTCTACTTCGCTTTAGGGTCTATGCTCATAGTTCCTGTATATATGATTTTTCTTTTTAGAAAGAAAGGCTGGTTTTGATTGAATCTAATGCTGTTATTATTTGGAAAATAATTTCAGAAGTTTAGTCATTTGGGTTGCTTGTAAATCGGCACGGTACTGCAAGGTTCTCCATACATAATACTTTTCGCAACACCTCTAAGTATTTTGGTGATCTCAACATAAGCCACATCAGGAATTTTCTTTTCTCCGCAGCCCTTTACTACCACTCTTTTATCCTGAAATTCTGCGGGGTCGATCTTCCAAAGATTCTTTAAAAACAGCGTTTCAAGTACGGTGCTTTCGTTTCCAAAAACGATCTCTTTAGCGTAAGAATGCAAGTAAGTGGCAGCCAACATATAAGCCCAAACGGGGATGATGGCATCGGCCGAGCAGGCGATACCTACATTTTTGTTTTTATAAACCGACCAATCAAAATTTTTGAGTGCTTCCCTGTAATCCCTTTCTTTCAAAATAAGCCCCATAAACAAATGATCTTTTAGATCGAACGTGGCTATCTCTCCATCAGGATAAAAATCCCCAAGATCAACAGTTACCAGAGCACTTTGTGAAACTTTATTAATAATTATACTTTCTTCTTCCATTTTGCAAAGTTAGCGATACCAGGATATTTCCGGTAGGCGGTTCTCCTCCATAACTGTTACCCTGTTGAGATCCCTGAAAGTACTGTTTCCGAAAACAATATTTTTCTTCCTCTGCCGTTATCAAATAAAATCACATTCTATGAATACCATTACCACTCCTTCGGGTAACAGGTGGATAAACTCCGTCAAAACACTTCTGCTGAAACTAACCCAAAACCCGGAATTCCATAACACACGCCATTATTCAAAAAGTAAATCCAGGAATCGCAAACATCAAATTTACTGCTGATTGCAGCCATCATCCTATTTGAAATCTGTATATACGGAATTTACTGAGCTGCAAAAGAAGTGGTTGTCCTATTGAAAAGTCGCCTCAAAGTTTTTTACTTTAATCCGCAATAAAACCAAGTTTATGAAAAATCAAGTTTACCCAAAAAAATCAATTCTTTCTTTGTTGTTCGCCAACTTTTCTAAAGGCTTTTTTTCAATGTTCGAGTCGGGAAATAAAAAAGACTTTCAAAGACTGAAAGACTTCATCACCTCTTGATTTTTAACTAAAGAGGTATTCTACATCTTCTTTGCTAAGGCTCTTGACAAAAGTCTGATCGTCAGCAATCAGCTCTTTAGCAAGGATACGCTTGCGTTCCTGCAGTTGTAAAATTTTATCTTCAATCGTATCCTTGCAAATCATTCTGTAGGCAAAAATATTTTTAGTCTGGCCAATTCGATGTGTGCGGTCAATGGCCTGTTGTTCTACAGCCGGATTCCACCATGGATCCACGATATAAACGTAATCCGCCGCAGTGAGGTTTAGCCCTACACCACCCGCTTTCAAAGAGATTAAAAAGACACGGCAATCATTATTATTTTGAAAATTCTGAATTGCCTTTTCTCTGTCAACTGCAGGAGTACTTCCATCGAAGTATTCGAAGCGGATACCATTTTCAATTAACTTTTCTTTGATCAGCGCAAGCATGCCAAGAAACTGGGAAAAAATGAGCGCCTTATGCTCACCGATGTTTTCAGTAATCTCTCTTGTAAGCTCATCAAGCTTAATAGAATGATTAGGGTATTTGTCTTCTTCATTCAAAATTGCGGGACTGTCACAGATCTGCCGCAACTTCATTAGCCCCTGCAATATTGTAAGCTGGGATCTATTAATACCCACCCCGTCAATTGAGCCCATGATCTTTTCGCGATAAGCACCCCTGTAAGCTTCATACACTTTTCGCTGCTCATCTTCCATTTCACAGAAGAGAATTGTTTCCGTTTTTTCAGGTAGATCTTTTGCAACTTGTTCCTTGGTTCTTCTCAAAATGAACGGATACAGAAGCTTGCGGAGATGATCTTTCTGCTCCGGTTCTCCGAATTTATCAATAGGTGTAGAGAATTCATTTCTGAAAAATTCTACCGAACCTAACAATCCGGGATTTAGAAAATTCATTTGAGCATAGATATCGAAAGTATTGTTCTGCAATGGTGTCCCACTCATGCAAAGTTTGTTCTTTGCCGTAAGCAGGCAAGCAGCTTTTGTTACTTTTGAAGCAGGGTTTTTTATGGCCTGCGATTCGTCAAGAATAACATAATCGAACAGCACCTTCATCATCAACTGTATGTCACTTCTCAAAGTGCCATAGGTCGTAATAATAATGTTGTGGCGCTCAAAATCTTTGATATCGCGGGTACGCAAGCTACCATGGTGTATATGCCAACTGAGAGACGGTGTAAATTTCCTAATCTCATTTTCCCAATTGTAAATTAACGTAGTCGGGCAGACTACGAGTGCCTTGAGCAAGCCATTCTCTTTTGCATAGTGACTTAACATACTAAGCGCCTGGACGGTTTTTCCCAAACCCATATCGTCGGCAAGAATTCCGCCCCATCCGACGTCATTTAGATAATTGAGCCAGTGAAAACCGGAAGCCTGGTAAGGACGCAAGCGATTTTCCAATTCGTCCGGAACAGGCACTTCTGGAATATTCTGATAATTTCTTAAGCGCTCATATTTTCCGTCCAGTTCAAAGGATAACTCCTGTTCGTCGCGATTGTTATACAGATCATCGATTACACTCAGGTGGTATCTCGAAAGGCGTAGTCTATTTTCCTTCCCTTCTCCTACCTTGAAAAGCAGGGAATATTTATTTATCCATTCATCTGGTAAAATACCCAATGATCCATCGTTAAGCTGAACGAATGACTGCTTGTTATTCAACGCTTTTTTGATTTCAGATATACCTATTTTCTGGTCAGCAAAAGAAAGTTCAACTTTTGCATCAAACCAATCCATACCGCTGCTGAGGTGAATCCTTGTCGCAGGCTTGGAAGTATTAAACCTGAAGTTTTTAAGAGCATCAAAACCAAACACCGGGATTTTCAACTCCTTCATTACATCCACAAATAAAAAGAACCAGTTATTTTTTAAGACATCGGCACCTTTGAGTATCAGGTTGTCGCCTTCATGAAGAACAAATTGAGAGTGAAGGCCAGAGAGTTTATCGATAAATCTTTTCTCCGATTCTTTATTGCGCACAACCATTAGAACTTTATCATTGTCGGGTACGATCACAGTGTCTTTAGCACCGGGACCTATGGTGAAATTTTTGTAGCTGAAGTTTGGCTGAAATACCAGGTAATCGCCTTTCTCCATTAACGTCAGGGAAATTTCCGGTTCACCTTCTTTAACTTCTCTTATCAAACTCTTATCAAAGTGGACGTCAAAACTTTGAGTCAATGGCATCACCACTTCTTTCAGGAAACCAGGCCATTTTTCAAGCGGAACCTTCAATGAATTCGTAAATTTTTCTGCAACGAGTGCTTCTTCCGCAGTAGACCAAAGGAAAAATTCTCCATCATGAAAGAACACCAGGGGACTGGCCCATTGATTTTCAGAAACCTTGAAAAGTGCGTTTTCAATCTTTACAAAACATTCAAGCCTATAGCTTTCCTCGTGAGGAATAATCTTGAATTGAATTACCGGTCTTACTGGCCCTGAATAGGTAACCTGCAAATTTTCTGTTGTAAACTTTTTTCCTGCAGGTAGAAATAGAAAATGATTTCCCTCATCAAGATTGAGAATTTTCTTAAGCTTGGGATGAAGAAACTCAGTCATTAAAATTTTAGTTTCTTCAGGGAATTCTTCGTTTTGCTGGTGGATAATATTTTCCCAAAAACCACTAAATGGAGAGTTGCGATTGAGATATTTATTTATCTCAACTTGTTGTAGCTTCCTGGCTTGCTGTACGAGATATTTATCGCCATCGGAAAAAGAATCGGTATTGATATATTTTCCAAGATCGAGCTTCTCAGCCTTTCCTAAAAACCTTTCTTTCTCGTCATCGAATTCACCGTACACAATATCGATGGTGAAATAAGGATATGCCTTCTCGTTGGCATTGAAAACAATCATCGCTCTTTTTTCGGTGGAAGCAATCATTGTTTCAGCCTCTTGTAAATCCTTTTCTATGACAACTGGGCGGTTGACGACAGGAGCAGAAATTCTTTTGATTGACTGATCAAGCACCTTCAAGTATGGCTTGCCTTCCTTGTAGATAAACTCGAATTTTCCCGTGAGATCCTCTTGCATGCTATATCCATATCCTTCAAGCAATTTATCTTTTTCCTTATCCCAGTTTCGTATAGAGTCAAAATAATTCGCTCCATAAGCATCTAAAAGCTGAACGAACAATAACGTTTTATGTTTGCACAGCAGATGATTCGGATCGTGGCAGGTACAGGATGCATCAAAGTTCCTTTCTTCATTTTTTTGGATAATGATCCTGTATTCTTCGTTGTCCAGTTCCAGTAGGGCTTCTACTTTTCCACTGGCTGCATAAACGATGTTGGCTTTGTTAACTCTCGAAAGCTCTTCAGCCTCCTCGTATAAATCTTGTCCAACAAGTATCCTAATGAACTTCAGATCGATGGACTTCATTTTAATCACCGTATGCCGCTGATCATAGGTTGGCTCTTTGTTATTAGAGAGGAGATTTTTATCAAGCAGGTCCTGGAGTTGAAAAAGAGCCGCAGCTTCGTGTCGGCAAATATCCCCTAAATTATATGGACAAGAACACCTCACCTGCAGGGTTCTGGGATCATTATATTTTTGTATGTTGACGCGATTGAATGTTGAATAGCTGTCGTCTCTGACACGAAAATTAATTGCTGGCATGAAATCATCATGCTCTGTTAACTCAACATATCCCAGGGAATGGATTTTTTTTCCCCGACGAATCACTTCGTCAGTTCCTGTATTGTAGATGTATTTAATTAGTTGCGGTAAAGCCAAATAAATTTTAGTTTTCTAATGTTACGTTAGTATAATTTGTATCGTCGCCAATCCAAAAAGTGCAATTTGCAAAAGTAAGAAAATTTGAGAGAGGTTTACCTTCCAAAGAAGGGTTTTATAAAGAATTTGGGGTTCATCCCGCTACGAGCCTGCCACCTTCATAAATACAAAGAATATTTGCATTGTCTTGTGTAAGAGAAAATCGTATATCGTCTTCAAGCCCGTAACCCATAAGCCTGCGAAAGTGACTGACGTCGTTCTCTTTCATGAAATTAAAAACGTTGTCACTGGCAAGTAAGTACATTGATTCTGCAACCAAGGTAGCGTCGCAATCTAAAGTAAAATTGTCTTTTATTCGATTAACGATCGCGCCAGCTAATAGAGTGTCTTCTATATTCACTCGATCTTTCCAACCGGCACATGAAAGGATGACGTTCCTGTTTTGTTTAGCTAAATAATTACAAACAGAACTGATATTACAAAACGAAGCGGTGATGATGCCTTCGGCCCCTTCGGTAAGCGCAAGCTGCAGCAGTTTGGTTCCATTGGTAGTTGTAAGCACTAAAGTTTTTCCTTTGATAAAGTCGGGAGTGTACTGCAACGGGCTATTGCCATACGTTAGGCCTTCCGCAATTTTTCCATCTCTTTCGCCAGCGGTAATCACTTCCATCTGCTTGCCAAGTTTGATGCATTCCGCCACACTGTCCACTGGTATAATGCTTTTAGCGCCATTAAAAAGTGCCGATGCGATTGTGGAAGTAGCCCTAAGCACATCTATGATCACTACCAAACTACTTCTCACCTGGTAAAGATGTAACAACGATGGCGAAAGGGAAACAGATAAAAGAGGCCGCGTATTTTTTTCAGGCATATTTTTCAATACTATTTTTCACTCAGGACATTCATTCGAAAGGCATCTTTACTATTTTGGCCTGGAGCAATTTATCCCTGACCTTAATGTAAACATCGGTGCCGATCTTCGAATAGTTTATGTTGGCATAGCCCATGGCGATCGGTTTGTTGAGAGAGGGCGAATGTGTACCACTTGTGATATGTCCTACTGGCTCACCATTGCTATTCATTATTTCATATCCATGCCTTGGTATTCCTCTTTCCATCATTTCCAACCCAACCAATTTTTGGGAAACACCCGCTGTCTTTTGCTCAGCCAAAATATCTTTTGCTGTGAATTGTTTTGAAAATTTTGTAATCCATCCAAGGCCTGCTTCAAGCGGAGATGTGTTATCATCGATATCATTACCATAGAGGCAGTAGCCCATTTCAACCCGCAAAGTGTCCCGTGCTGCCAGGCCTATGGGCTTTAAACCAGCAGAGGCGCCTGCTTCGAAAATCTTATTCCAAATGATATCAGCAGCATTATTAACGTCCTCAAAATAAATTTCTACACCGCCAGAGCCAGTGTACCCCGTCGCACTGATTAGTACATTCGGAACTCCCGCAAACACTCCCTTTACAAAAGTGTAGTACTTAAGATTCATAATATCTATATCAGTAAGGGGCTGCAAAATTTTTGTGGCATTCGGTCCCTGTATCGCTAACAGGCAGGTCTTTTCGGAGATGTTATGTATTTCAACACTGTCCTGGTTGTGCTTTTGGATCCATTGCCAGTCCTTTTCAATATTTGCCGCGTTCACCACCAACATATAAACCTGGCTTTCCTGGATGCAATAAACTATTAGATCATCGATTATACCTCCCTGCTCATTGGTAAAGCAACTGTACTGTGCCTGGCCTGCGGAAAGTTTCGAAGCATCGTTCGTTGTCAAAGACTGTATCAAAGGAAGTGCTTTGTCACCTTTGAGTATGAACTCACCCATGTGGCTTACATCAAATATTCCTGCATTGCGACGCACAGCGGCATGTTCATCATTTATTCCTGAATAGCTGATGGGCATATTATAACCGGCAAATTCAGCCATCCTGGCACCGAGGGCAATATGCTTTTGAGTAAATGGAGTGTACTTCATTGTCGCTTTTTAGGATTGGCAAATTTATACGAAATAGATGAACCGAATTTCAGGGGTTTGCCATTAGAGGTCAAAGATTAAGGCTTTTCATTCTACTACTTTGAACCAGGACTGCTACTGCAAAACAAAAGGCCCTATGCCTGAGCATAAAGCCTGATGTTCAACTTCAACCGAAACGAGTTAACTAAATATGCATTATGAATGAGTAACCGGGAACAACAGTTTTAATAAAGGCCTGTGATGAACTGTCATTTAATTTTTGAATGCGCTCCTCTAATTTCTCCTTTGCCTGCCTGAGTGAGTCCCGGGTTTTCTCGATCTCCTGTCGTTTTAATGCTTTTAATGAATCAACGGACTTTTGCATCTTTTCAATCTCGATATCTTTGACTCGCATCAGAGAATCTTGCTTGCTGGCACCTTCATACCGATAGTTGCCATCATGGGATGCGTCATTCCTGTTGTTATTCCCGCTAGAATTCCAGTCCTGATTATTCCTTTCTTCATCAGCCGGAACCCCATCTAACGTGAATAACCCTTTTTCCCTCATCACATATTCAACCCCATACTGGTAATCGAAATCCTCATCTTCCCAGTCGTACAGGTTGTCTTCATTCCATGGACCATTTAGCCTTAGGGCTCTGCTACGAGAAAGATTCTTATTGATTTTTATATGCTTGCCGACAGGCACATATATTATTACCACCACACCTTGGTTCCTGAATTTATCGTGCGTGTTGATGGCAATTGCTTTATCTGCCATCAGCGATGAATCATTCTGATAAATGGTATACTTGACCAAGGAAGCTAATGTGTCAGCATTTCTTCTCGTACTACCATTTGCCACCCTAATTAAGCCAACACGAAAGCTGTCTGTAGGGGATTGCTCTACTCTGAACCTCACATTCGCAATATAGGCGGTGTCTTCGTCAAAAGAAGCAAATGGTTCAAGTCTGAACCATGTATCCGTTCTTGCGTATTTATTGTATTCGAGTGAGTTTACCTCGAGAGTATTTACGCTGGGATCGCTGAGCTGCACGTATTCTTCATTGACCAGACTGACCCTTCTGAAATCCCTGCCGACAGAGAATAATAAGGCAACAAAGCAAATAAGACCGAGTACCCAAAGAGCAATAAAGGAATAACGAAATGCCCGATTATGAGACTTTATTCTTGCTAATCTCCGAATGATAAAAGTGATAATTCCAACGACCGGTAACCCGATGAAGAAGATGAGAGATCCCCATGCGAGTATACTTTGCCATCCGTCCGTAAGAACAAACTCTTTCAATGGGAACAAACCAATAGCAACCACTGCGATGGAAAACAAGGCGATGATCAGAGCCAGTGCAATACAACCAAAAACGAAATAAGCAAATATCTTAAAGATGGTTACAATTACGTTTCCAATCGCACCGCTCGACCGCCTTGCCGCAAAATGCACCTCTTTGCCAAAATCTTCGCCTTTTTCCTTAGCCATTGTACCCATTTGCTGCCCCATTTTGCTCACTCTTTCCTGCACTCCCTTCATTTCATCTACAACTGATTTTTTTATTGAATTGAGATCTATCTTTTCACCTTTCATTTCCAGCTTTTCCGAAGTTGTAGTCGCTTCCGGAATTACCAGCCAAAGGATGATGTATATGATTAACGTGCCGGGACTAAAGGAAAAGCTAAGAAAATTTGGGAATGTTAAGGAACCAATATGCCCCCACCGAAAAAAGAAGGAAATAAATGGAATTAGGAAAAACGCACGGGGAATCCATGGATTCACGTTAAAATAGCTTCCCATCCCACTGCAAACGCCGCCAATGATTTTTTCATCCGGGTTTCTGTAAAGTCTTTTACGCACCCCGTTTTCCAAGCGGTTGCTACCTGGAACGAAAATCCATAACAGGATATAGGCAAAAAATCCAATTCCGGATATAACGAAAAGAATTCGAACGATCACCGGATCTATTCCTATGTATGCAGCGATACCACTGCAGACACCGCCAAGTATCTTATGGTTTTCGTCCCGGTAGAGCCTTTTGGTTTTACCCGGATATTTTGGAAAACTGTAATCCTCTGAGGATTCTTCCTTCTCTTTAGTTTTTTTCTCACTTACTTCGTCTTCCTCAAAATCTTCCGGACGTCCAATATTTTTAAAGATCACGTTGACATCTTCGTCACTGATACAAGTAGAACCTGCCTTTAGTCTTTCCTGGAACAATTCGCTTATCCGGCTCTCAATGTCATTTATGATTTCATCCCGGCCCTCTTCTTCTGCAAAATACAATCGTAAGCTTTCGATGTATTTTTGTAGCAACTCATACGACGTTTCCTCTATTGGGACCACACTGCCCTGGAAATTTATATTTATTACTTTTTTCATTCTAATGCTATTTTTAATTTGAAGTTGATTTATTGGTTTTCGGTTTTACCTGTAATGGCCTCTACCGCGTTCGCAAGCTCAAGCCATGTGGATTCGAGTTCGTGATAGAAATTTGCTCCTTTAGGTGTTAGCGAAAAATATTTTCTTGGCGGGCCACTGCTGCTTTCCACCCAACGGTAAGTGAGGAATTCTGCATTTTTTAATCTGGTAAGTAATGGGTATAGGGTTCCTTCAAGGATGTGGAGATTCGCAGATTTCATCTTATCGATAATATCACTGGGATAGGCCTCCCCAAGTTTTATGATTGATAAAATGCAAAATTCCAATACTCCTTTTCGCATCTGGCTTGCTGTATTATCGATATTCATTTTGTTTCTTTTTTCTGAAGAAAAATTTTCATAGAGGTTTGTAATGTCAAAGATAAATAGAATTCTGATACTATGCAATACATAATACCTGCTCTTTAAAAGTAGTGTGGTATAAACATATCTCTACTTTACCTACAACCACCTATTTTATTGGGGTTTAGGGTAATTTTAAGAATCAATTATTTATTATAAAAAAATTTTGAGCGGCATATTTCGGGGATCAATGGCGGGGAAAACCACTCTATTATCATTTTCAAAATCAATTATTGATCAAGTTTGATATCTTAACTAAGTTTTAAAACCAATCAGCAAAAAGATGTCATCTAATATTAAGTAACTATTAAGATGAGGAAAAACTATTAAGATGAAGAAATTAATATACGGTTTAAGTTTACTAACATTTCTACTTTGGTCCTGTAGTTCTTCCAGGAATATGATAGCTACGACTCAGGAAGACAAGGCGCTGTTATCGGCGATTAAAAAGTTAGATAAAAAGCCCACTGATGATGATCTGCGAGATACTATTGCTGCACTCTATGAGAATGCAGCAAAAGTGCATCTTGAAAATATCAAAGTTTACAATACACTTACCGAAGCAGACAAATGGGATAAAATAATAAGAGAGTTCCGCTCTCTGCAACATCTTTCGGATGTAATAAATACGTCTAATGCCGCAAGAAGCATTTTGCATCCTCCTGCCTATGAAGCAAAAATAGAAGTGGCTTCACAAAATGCTGCAAAGGACTATTATGAAAAGGGTGAAGCCCACATGCAAAGTGATGATAAGGAATCTTTCTACGACGCATACACTGCCTTTAAAAAATCACAGGAGTTTGTTCCAGATTATAGGGACGCAAAGAAACAAATGGATATTGCTTATCAAAAAAGTGTCCTTAATGTGGTAATAAATCCAGTAACCGATAATTCAATTTATTACAACAGTGCTGGATGGAACAGGTTTGGAAATAGTTTCGACAATGATTATCTGCAAAGAAATCTTGCAAGGGACCTTGGAGGAACTTATACAAAAAACGCCCCGGCACATTTTTATACGGACCGGGAAGCGCAACGCGCCAATGTAGAACCAGATTTATTTGTCGACTTAACATGGATTAACCTGGATATTCCAATCCCATATACCTCAAGTTATTCCAGAAATGTGAGTAAGCAGATAGAAAAGGGACGCGATACTTCCGGGCATGTTTTGTATGAAACAGTTTCAGCCACGCTGTATATTACAAAGAAATATTTCACTGCTACAGGTGATTTAGAGAGTCGAATCACCGATGCAGTCACCGGAAATCCCGTACATAACAACAGATACAATGCCCGTTTTGACTGGCAGCAGGAATATGCTACCTACCAGGGCGATTCAAGAGCACTGAGTGGGTACGATCTTTCTATCCTTAACAATAATAACTATATGGTGCCACGCAAAGAAGATGTTCTTACAGAGCTGTATCAACGAATTTACCCCCAGGTGAAAAATGGGATTTACAATGCAGTACGACGATAGAAAGCAATTAGTATAACTTTTTTCAATTAAAAATATGGTAAACGATAAAGCTCATAACATAGGCAAGTCCTGTCATATAAGTAAATTGTATGGCCGGCCACTTCCAGCTTCTTGTTTCACGTTTTACCACAGCAAGTGTACTCATACACTGCATGGCTAACACATAGAACACGAGCAACGATAACCCGGTTGCCAGGTCATAAACTTTCGTCCCGTCGGGGCGTACGGCAGCGTTCATTTTTTGTCTCAAGGTGGCACTGTTTTCATCAGGATTATCTCCAACACTATAAAGAGTGGCCATGGTACCTACAAAAACTTCACGGGCAGCAAAGGACGTGATCAATGCAATACCAATTTTCCAATCATATCCCAAAGGTCTGATCACGGGTTCGATGGACCTGCCAAGCATTCCTGCAAAAGAGTTTTGAAGGAGTTCCGTCTTTTTCATTTTCTCCCATTCTTTTTCTTTCGCCGGTTGTTGTTCTGCAAGAAGCTCATATTTCGCATGAACCCCGTTCATCTGAGATGGGGGGCCGAAGGAACTCAACACCCAAAGCAAAAGACTAATAACCATAATCACTTTACCGGCATCGAAAACAAAAACTTTGGCTTTTTCTATCATCGTGAAAACCATATTTTTCCACCTTGGGCTACGGTACACTGGTAGCTCAAGAATAAAGAAACTTTTTTCTTTGCTCTTTATAAACCATTTCAGAATGTAAGCTGATAACAAGGCCATCACCGTACCGAGCAGGTACATCAGCATCATTACAATGCCCTGCAAACTGATAAACCCTAAAAACATTTTATTTGGAATTACCAATGCGATAAGAATAGTATAAACAGGCAGGCGGGCACTGCAGCTCATAAGCGGTGTGCACATAATCGTTAGTAATCTTTCCTTTTTATTTTCTATACTGCGTGCACTCATTATTGCCGGTACTGCGCATGCGAGACCGCTGATCATCGGCATTACACTTTTACCGTTAAGGCCGGCCTTACGCATAATTTTATCGGAAAGAAAACTCACGCGGGCCATGTAGCCTGTGTCTTCCAATAACGTGATCAGGCCAAAAAGAATCATTATCTGGGGAACAAAGACAAGTATGCCGCTGAGGCCAGCTAATATGCCATTTATTAAAAGGTTAGCAACCCATCCATCATTTAATATTTGTCCCAGGAATCCGCCTAGTTGAGCAAACATCCATTCTATGGCGTTCATCGGATATTGTGCAATTAAAAATATACTTTGAAAAAGCATAAAAAGCACAGCCATCAAAATCACATAGCCCCATGTTCGGTTTAGCAATATATCATCCAGTTTCTGCGTAAAGAGAGCCTTTTGCAGCGGGTCCGTTTCCACTACCGTTTGCTGCATGATTGTTTTTATCTTTCCATAACGTTCCAGTATTTCTTCAGCCTGGCTTTTCGCCGGATTAAATGCCGTCTCCGTTTCAATATTTTCAATCGCGTCCTGCATGGTATCAGGCAGCGCGAAATTCTCATGATTTATAAGAAAATGGAGCGCTCTGTAATCACTTATACCAGGAACCAATTCCCGGACTTTCATTATAGCATCTGGCGCCAGGGATTTACTTTCAAAAAAATCCCGATCGGGAACCCTCATGAGATTTTCTGAAATGCCTTCAATGGCTTTATTCAACTGCGCAATTCCTTTACTTTTCCTGGGGTTAACCGGGACTATCAAAATTCCTAATGCCCGCTGGAGACCAGCCAGGTCTATTTCGATGTTTTTATTTTTTGCAATGTCCATCATTGCAAGCGCTATGATTACCGGCTTTTTTAGATCAATGATTTGCGAACAAAAAAGGAGATTCCTTTTTAGATTGGATGCATCGGCTACTAAAACTATGATATCCGCTTTTATAGCGGGGTCCTGGTCGATAAGTACTTTATAAGATACCCACTCATCTCCTCTTTTCGGATAGAGGCTATACATTCCCGGTAGATCAATAATCTTAGCAGTAAGGGACTCGGAAATCTTGCTTACACCCGTCTTCTTATCAACAGTAACCCCGGGGAAATTACCGACCTTTTGATTCAGCCCGGTAAGTGAGTTGAATAAAGAAGTCTTGCCGCTGTTTGGATTCCCTACAAGCGCTATGTTCAATTGTCTTTTCAAAAACTCGTCTATATCTGGTAAAATTATGTGATGGGCAGGCTCTAACCTTTACGATTTAAGAAAACAGATTTGATAATCACACGCCTTAACACGCTTTTATCGGTTCTGTTTTCAAGAATATGCAATAAAACAAACATCTTTAGCCTTATTTATTCATAGTAGCTTTGCAAAAAATTACCCGATGAAATATCTTTTGTTGTTCATTTTTCTTTATGGTCACGCTGTTGTCGCTCAAAAACTAAAAAAATCTGATAGAGTCATAATTGAAAACTTAAATAAAGATATTGGCTTTCTTGCCAGTGACCAGCTCGAAGGACGAGGAACGGGCACCCCCGGAGAAGAACTTGCCTATAAATATATTGCAGACAAATTTAAGACGATTGGCCTAATTCCGAAAGGAGAGAATGACACCTATCTGCAGCAGTTTGAGGTGAATGATGGAAAACGGGTATTACCTTCTACCCGCCTTATGATCAACGAAACAAGCCTTGATTACGGAAGTGACTTTTTTCCATTCATCTTTAGCGCTGAAAAATCTTTAAAAACTGATGCCTCCCCTGCACTTCGTGAAAAAGGTCGTCCATGGTTTTGGGATATAAAAGATCTGGCTGCCGAGAATAAAAACAACCCTCATTTTGATCTTGACAATGCAATAAGAAGCAAAGCTCGTGAATTCAGTGATAAGGGAGCAACTGCTGTTATTGTTTACGATACCGGGGGCGAAACGGAGGAGCCGGAATTTCGTCCGAAAGAAAAAGCTGAAGTGCTTAACATTCCTGTTTTATTTCTGAAAAACAACGCAGCAAAAAAATATTTTTCTGATCCTACGAGTAATCTTGACATCGATATTAATGTTGCCCTGGCTGATTCTGTAAGAAGGGGCCACAACATTCTCGGCTACATTGACAACGGAGCTCCAGAGACGATTATATTAGGGGGCCATTACGATCATCTTGGATATGGCGAAGACCATAATTCTCTTTGGACGGGAGCTCGTTCGATTCACAACGGAGCAGATGATAATGCCAGTGGAACGGCTGCTGTCATCGAACTGGCAAGGCTGATTAAAAACTCAAAACTCAAAAATAAGAACTACCTATTCATTTCTTTTTCAGGGGAAGAACTTGGATTGTTCGGATCAAAATATTTTACGGACCATCCTACCGTCGATCTTGGATCAGTTGATTATATGATAAATGCTGATATGGTTGGAAGGTTAAACGATTCCACCCATGCACTCTTCATCGGAGGATACGGCACTTCTCCGTCATGGGGAACTATTTTAAATCCGAATACAAAAATCTTCCAGGTAAAATTCGACTCAAGCGGAATTGGCCCAAGCGATCACACTTCATTTTACCTAAAAAATATTCCCGTATTGTTTTTTTTTACAGGCACTCATAAAGACTACCACAAACCGAGCGACGATGTTGACAAGATCAATTTCCTGGGTGAACTGCAAGTCATCAACTATATCTATAGCATAATCGAGCGAACTAATAAAATGGATAAGTTGGTTTTTTCAAAAACGAAGGAACCTAAAATGGACAGCCCTCATTTTACTGTAACTCTTGGGATCATGCCTGATTATACTTTTAGTGGAAACGGTGTAAAAGCTGATGCCGTAATCGATGGAAAAATTGCTGACAGAGCAGGAATTAAAGGAGGTGATGTGATTACTAAACTGGGAGATTATCAGACTATTGACCTGAATTCATATATGGAAGCCCTGGGGAGATTTAAGAAAGGAGATGCCGCCCGGGTTAGCATTTTACGCGGTACGTCGCCAATGACATTTGATATTGTTTTCTGAAAAGTTTATCTTTTGACAAAGGTCACTCATGAAATTGCGAATCGATAATAATCTAATGGTGGACGAGTTCTTTTCGAACACGCTTCTCCTGGGGATCGTCGCTCCAATTGAACAGTATCGGTTTTGCTGGCATCTGAATCAAATACTCAGCTTTGATTTCAGGATAAATAATCAAATCGAAATTCAACTAAATAAAAAAGCACGCAAATACTTTTTTTCAATTTATGAATACGGAGAGCTGGCCGGAACAGTGAAGCATTTTCTTTACAACAACCAGGATGACGGTGAATACCTGTTACCAGAGTTTAAGCATCTCGATTTTTTATGGCTTATAAAGGACCATGCTATGAGCCAGGATGAAATAAATGGACTGGTGAGTTCGATACGCACCATAGCCGCGGTGCAACTCATTACTGAAATGACCAATGAAAAAATAAAAAACAAGCAACACCTGATTTTTTAACCTCTAAAGCTGAATCAAATGTGGGAAGAAAAAAATAACAAACTTCACAAGAAGTTTGAATTCAAGGATTTTTCTGAAGCCTTTGCCTTTATGACCCGTGTAGCACTGGCCGCAGAAAAAATGAACCATCATCCTAAATGGACCAACGAATATAATGAGGTCGAGTTTTGGCTATCGACTCATGATGCCGGAGATAAAGTGACGGAAAAAGACCACAAGCTTTCGAAGCAGATTGATTCTATTTTTTCCTAAAAATTCTTTTTCTATTTTTTTGCGATTAAATGTTTCCATAGACCCAGTATTGAAACAATCATCCACGTCATTTCCAGGATAATAAACGGAGCGTAATGAATGAGATAAGAAGCCAGCGCGGCGAGTCCGCTTCCTACGATGTTTATGGTGAGATATATAATCCCATTGTTGGATATTTTATTCAGAATATTTAGAAGGAAGGCCAGCAATAAAAGGGCTACTCCAATACTCCCGATCCAGTCGCTTATGTTCATCTCAGTTTGTAACAGTGATTAAATGGGAGTTTTTAGAATGGAATTTCCCGATGGGAGTTAAAAACTTTTCCATTCCTTTTATAGCCATTATTTCTTCAAATTCTTTCAGTCTATTCGGATCTACTGCTATTAATAATCCACCACTGGTTTGAGGATCTGCAAGAACCGTCTTTTGATAAGCAGTGATTTTTCCAATCCTTTTTCCATAGCTGTCCCAGTTTCTTTCCGTGCCCCCGGGAATGCATCTCTTTTCTACATAATATTCCAAATCCGGAATGACAGTTTGCACATTGCCGAAATAAATTTCAGCGCTTAATTCACTTCCCTCAGCCATTTCGGTCAAATGTCCTAACAGGCCAAATCCCGTTACATCGGTCATGGCGTGGACTGCTTCGACGGTTCCCAACAATTCGCCAATGCTATTTAATTGCATCATTTGCTTTGCAGCAAGACCATCATGCTCTTTCTTGAGCAATTGCTTTTTCACAGCAGTTGTCAATATACCAACTCCTAACGGCTTAGTCAGGAAAAGAAGATCACCTTCTTTTGCATTATTATTTTGCTTTACATTTTTCACCGGAACGAGGCCGTTTACTGCGAGGCCAAAGATGGGTTCCGGGCTGTCAATACTATGTCCACCGGCCAAAGAAATTCCGGCTTCAATACAAATGCTCCGACTTCCGTCAATCACTTTTTGAGCTACCTCCGGCGGTATCAGGTTGATTGGCCATCCCAAAATCGCAATCGCGAGAATGGGCTTTCCGCCCATCGCGTAGACATCGCTGATCGCATTCGCAGAAGCAATTCTACCGAACTCGAACGGATCGTCAACAATGGGCATAAAAAAATCAGTCGTAGAAATAAGTGCCATTCCATTTTCAAGATCATAGACCGCTGCATCATCCTTCGTGCTATTCCCTACGATCAGTTTTTCATTATTAGGAACAACCAAATTTCCTTTTAAAATCTTGTCCAGCACTAGAGGAGAAATTTTGCATCCACAACCCGCTCCATGAGAATATTGAGTAAGTTTTATTTCTGTTTCTTCAACTTCTTTTGCCAAGGCCACATCCATTTTCATCTGATTCTATTTAAACTATAATTTCTGTTTTCTTCTCAGCACGATGGCTGAACTCTTTTTAAGATCTCCTGAAAAGCGAATCTCAAAAATGTCGTCTCCATCATGGATCACCAACAACCCCGTGTTAGGCGGAATACTGCCGAGGTTTTCCGCATACATGATCAAAGTTATAGAGTCGCCCATTTCAGGCGTAAGATAAATCGTTTTGTTGATGGCCCTAGACATAAGGCCCTGTCGCGCCATTATCACTTTTCCATTTAGCAAAATACTTACCGTATCTCCATCAATCTCACCATTATCAAAAAGACTCAGCATTAAACTGTCCCTTTTTATTTCCACACTTCTTATCGTCTCAACCTTCCTTGTGGCAACTTCCGCTGCTGGAGGAACAATGAATTTTTGAACCGTGTTCAAATTACCACCGTTTCTTTTTTGCAAATCCTGACTTGTAAGTTTCGTCTCGTCTTGCCTTGCTGGGCCCTTGCCCAGTTGATTTACTGAATTAGTTTTCGTAGCGGTTTTATTTCCGATAATTTCTTTTTTCGATGCGACAGATTCAGTTTCAGGTTGGTGCTTTTCCGAATAATTATCTGAAGTCGATTTTACTCCATCAGTTTTCACAATACTTTTATTTGAGATGTCGTTCGCCTGCGCTGACACCACAGAAGGTTGTAAATTTTCTTTTTCCGAAGCCGGTGTTTTGTTTTCCGACTTTTTCGGTCTCCGTTTTTTATTTGGATCGTTGTCAACTATTGATGAATTATTTTCGCTCGTAGGTTCAACGGTATTAATTAATTTTTCTTTCTCACGCTTTTCTTCTTTCAAAACTTGATTTGTATTCTTTGGGTTATCAGGGTTTGATAGGCTGTTTTCCTTTTTGTTTGCTATCTGTGCAGATGCCATGCTTAAATCCGAAGGTTTAGAAATAGGCCGGTAGAAAGATAGAGACTCTACCAACCCGAGGCTGTCGAGCTTTGGAATTATCAAAGTTTGCCTTATATCTTTTTTCTTTTGAAGAAATATTGTACCAGTCAGCTGCTGGTATATCCTGGTTCGATTTGTTTTAAAGTGTCCTTGTAAAAATAAGGCACTGTCATTTTCGGATAACACAAGGTCGCTAAATGTCTTAACGCCCTTTGCCGGTGGCTCTTTGTAATTATTATATATCAGTTTATCATCTTCTACCATGAAGTCATTCCCGGATCTTTTTATTTTGACAGACTTTACCCCGATATTTTGAATACTATCAATAACAAAAATGGTGTGCGAATAACCGCTGAGTTTGCCGTTGTCTTCGCTTATAGCAAGCTCATACCTGATGAATTTTTTGGTGGTGTCATTATACAGATCGCCTGTCCAGACTCCAGTTATATCCTGCGAAAGCAAATTCAAAGGAAGCATGAATAGAAACAAAAAATACTTTATCATGACATTGGATTTTCAGATAATCTCTTTTGGTGATTGCGCACCAATGTTGCAAAATGTTTTGGGTCAATTGATGCAACCGGAATTTTCGTTAGTAACGTTTCCAGGTCCTCCCTTTTCTCTAACGCATTTTTATAGAGCTTATCATAATAATGAAGGAGAATATTAAAACAACCCTGCAAATTACTTTCAAGTAAATAGTTTACTGCGTTCTTTGTTTCCTGGCCTCCGAGTCGTTTTTGTATTTTCATAATGGAATTGACCAGGTTTGTCTTATCAAAAGAACCATAAATGTGGAAAATGTATTCAAGTCTTTTTTCAAAAGGGAT
>JBDSGZ010000213.1:0-8235 GCA_039918735.1 Ginsengibacter sp. | reverse complement strand
GCTGATTCGTGATTTTTCTTGATAGGCTACATCGTCGCCTAATAAAATTCCCCACGGCTTCAATCCTTCAATTTCGTCACAGAGTATTTTAATGAATGCGATTGCCGGCACAGAAAGAAAGAGACCGGAAATACCCGTGAGCGCTCCACCGATGATGACGCCAAAAATAGATATCAATGCATTTATTCGCAGTCTTGAAGCAACGATCCGTGGCATCAGAAAATTCACATCGATAATGTGGATTCCATAAAATATGATCACTATCCATACGAGGTCGCTTGTGTTTTCTGAAGTGGTCAAGGTGGTGAGCACTGTGAGCAATGTAGCTGTGAACATTCCTATATAGGGTATCAGATTCAACACGGCTGCAAGTACGCCAAAAAATATAGCGTACTTAATGCCGAGGATCAGCAAGCCAATCGAATTTGCAGCGGCCACAATGATCATTTCAATTAAAAGGCCCAGGATATAGCTCCTCACCATAATCTGTGTTTCCGCCAATACATTCTTTACACTTGTACCAAACTCCTCTTTGAAGACGGCAAACAAAAACCGCTTGATAAGATTGCGGTAAATCAAGAGAAGAAAAGTGTAAATAGGCAATAAGATAAGAAGCATCGCAGCTTCGGTAATGGAGAGAAATGTATGTCCGATATATCCTGTTCCAGAAGTCTTGAGCTCTTCAGCTTGCTGGTTGAGGTACGCGTTCTGATCCTGGAATGACACATTAAATCTCTCCTTGACCCAATGTTGCAATGCCAGGAAGTGATCCTGTATATGTTCCTTTATGGAAGGAATATCTCCCATAAAGCCGGCAATCTGGCTACTGAGAAAATAAATTAAACCGGCTATACACCCGAGTGCCAGTAGAATTGCTATGGCTATTGAAAGAACAGGGCTGAACTTATGTTTTTCTAACCAGTGTACAACCGGCAAGAGAACCAGCGCTAATAAAAGAGCAAAAGCAAAAGGAATTAAAATGTTTTGCGCAGTGTAAATGAAAAAGCAAATGAAAAAGATGACAAGGAATTTGAATCCAAGTTTTACATAAACAGGTGATTGATTATTTACCTCGATCATACTTTTGCAAGGGTTACTTCAAATGTAAATACTTTCCTACCCGAACAAATTTTTCATTGATTCTTTGTTAGGACGACCTACAAAATTATTAATCAAAAAACCCCCAAACAAAAAATGAATGAGGGCAGGTGTTTTTTTAATAATGAAAACTGACTACAACTTATCAATCCACGATTTTACTTCATCCTTGGTCTTCCCGATCTTCTGTTGGAGTTTCCCGAGGAACTCATCATCTTTTCCCTCTTCATACATTAGATCATCATCGGTGAGACTAGCGTATGCTTGCTTCATTTTTCCTTTTGTTTCGTTCCAGTTTCCTTTCAATTTTGATTTCCAGCTTTCCATGATTAAATTTTATAGGTTAAAAAAAGAGGTGAATCAGACCCGGTTAATTAGTTTAACGATGAGTACGATGACCGCAATAACTAATAAAAGATGAACTAATCCACCAGTGTAGAATCCGCCAAGAAAACTGATTGCCCAAATAATTACAAGAATTACGACAATGACATACAAAATATTTCCCATTTTTTTTTGAGTTTAGGTTAAAAATTAAATTGACACTAGCCATGTATTACATAAAACTTTGCCAGATTTTAGTTGTCGTTTAAAAATGGGTGTTTACTGTCTGATAGATTTAATAATTAAATGTTTCTGATTTTTATTTAAGCTTTTATGTGGAAATTGCTCTACGAACCGAGGTGACAACTTGTGGTTTTTAAATTTCACATTTTATTTTGGTCTATTATGTTTTTAACTTTATTAGTCGTACTTCGATTAGCGCAGCAGCAATGAAAAAACACTTAGTATCTATTCTGACTTACATTAAAGCGGTGATCAAGGAATTCTCAGCTGACGATATTCTTAAGTACAGCGCATCTCTTGCTTACTATACCGTGTTTTCAATTGCGCCATTATTAATTATCATTTCAATGCTATCAGGCGTTTTTTTTGGAAAAGAGGCGGCTCAAGGCGAATTGTATGACCAGATCGAAGGACTGGTGGGTAGTGACGCCGCACTTCAAATACAAAATACGATCACGAACATTCATCTTACCGGAAACAATTTCTTTGCGACCGTTTTTAGTATTGTGATTTTATTAATCGGAGCTACAACGATTTTTGGAGAAGTCCAGGATTCATTAAATAAAATTTGGGGATTGAAAATCAAAACAAAAAAAACGTGGTGGAAACTTGTAATCACCCGGGTGCTTTCATTTTCTTTGATCGTTTGCATCGGCTTTATCATGATTGTGTCTTTGGTGTTGAATGCATTAGTATCAGCATTTGGGAGTTTTCTGGGGAATTATATCAGGCATTTTAGCATATATTTCGTCGTAACGATGGAAGCCCTGTTATCATTTGCGTTATCCGCTTTTTTATTTTCATTGATGTTTAAAGTATTGCCCGATGCAAAAATTAAATGGAAAGATGTGATGTTCGGAGGGGTGATGACTGCCATATTCTTTACGTTGGGTAAACTGGCAATCGGATTTTATCTTGGTAAGAGTAATCTTACAACTTTGTATGGAGCCGCCGGATCAATTATCGTAATCATGGTCTGGGTTTATTACAGCGCGATTATACTTTACCTGGGAGCAGAATTCACTAAGGTTCATGCTAATTTGTATGGATCACGAATCCGTCCAAACGAATTTGCCGAATGGATAGCAACTGAAGAAAAACATGTGAGCCAATCGCAATTAAAGAATACAGAATTGAATTAACTTTACTCTTAATCTCGTAAATACATATGCAGAAAAAAATACTCATTATCGACGATGATTTGGATATGTGCACATTGTTGAGTCGTTTCCTGAATAAAAAAGGATACGAAACCGGGGTAGCACACAATGCTGCAAAAGGATTGGCAAAATTTAATGAAGAACATTTTGATATCGTTTTATGTGATTTCAGGCTTGGCGATAAAGATGGGAAGGATGTGCTTCTTAAAATAAAAGAGACTAAATCAAAAACGATTGTAATAATTATTACTGGCTACTCAGACATTAAAACTGCCGTCGATGTGATTAAGCTCGGAGCTTATGACTATATCACGAAACCACTTATTCCCGATGAGGTGATCAGTGTAATAGAAAAGGCACTGGAAGCCCCTTCTAAAGATCCGATCACCCCTTCCGTTGCTGCACCCGTGCAAAAAAATAAGCGACAGTATTCAACTTCGGCTAACAAAGAATTCCTTGTTGGACAGGATGGAGAGACGGCACGAGTCTATAAGCAAATAGACATTGTGGCTAAAACAAATTATAGCATTATTCTTTACGGCGAAAGCGGAACAGGAAAGGAGGTAATTGCAAAAACAATTCATGAAACAAGCGACAGGAGAAACAAACCTTTTGTTGCAATGGATTGTGGTACGCTGAGTAAAGAGCTCGCCGGAAGTGAATTGTTCGGACACGTTAAGGGTGCTTTCACAGGAGCAATTACTGATAAAGAAGGACATTTTGAACTGGCCAATGGTGGCACGTTGTTTCTCGATGAAGTTGCAAATCTTTCTCCCGAGGTCCAGGCTTCTCTTCTCAGGGTAATACAGGAAAGAAAGTTTAAACGGGTCGGAGGAAATAGAGAAATGGACGTGGATGTAAGGATCATTGTGGCTTCGAATGAAAACTTGCAGGAAGCTTATCGCCGCGGAAAGTTCAGAGAAGATTTATATCATCGTTTCAATGAATTTTCTATTAACCTTCCTCCCTTGCGGGAAAGACGGGCAGACATTCCGTTGTTCGCAGATTTTTTTCTCGACAAAACTAACCTGGAGCTGGATAAGAACATCGAAGGATACGAAGATGATGTAATGGAAATGTTTGAAAACTATAACTGGCCTGGGAATTTAAGAGAATTCAGAAATGTTGTGCGCCGGGCTGTTCTACTTACACCCACTGGAAAAGTCAACTCTAAAGTCTTGCCATGGGAAATAACGAATTCTGCAATGCATGATCATAACACGTCAGATATGGAGCTTAGTTCTCCTTTTGAGAAAGCTGGAAACTTCAAAGAAGTAGATTTGAAGGATGCTGCTGCCAAGGCTGAGTACGATACAATAATGAACGTACTCAAAGAAGTAAATTTTAATAAAACACGCGCCGCAGAAATTTTAAAAATCGACCGGAAAACGTTGTATAACAAAATAAAAATTTACCAGTCCTTGTAGATGTTTTTCTCCTGGCATTTTTCATTCATCTTAAAGTAGTTCTAAAAAAGGTATAGAATTTGTCAACTGTATTTCATCACTAAATTAAATTTTATGATTGATGATAAAACAGAAATGACAACCGTTACCAGCGTGTTGGAAAAGTTAAGGGTGAAAAAACAGGATAAAGAATTTCGAATGACTCCTGAAGGCTTTACTCCCGGCAATAAAAAGTATTACACTCCTGAGGATCTCAAAATAATTAAAACTTATCGTTTTGAGGGAGATTCAAATCCTGGCGACAACTCCGTTATTTATGTGATCGAAGCAAATGATGGGTTAGTCGGTTACACTATGGACGCTTACGGAGTTTACAGTGACCACGACGATGACGGTTATGATGATTTTATAAAACAGATTCCGATAGAAGAAGTGAACCCTGGTTAAAAGAAAATTTATTCATAGATTCTTCTGATGTTCTCCTGGTATTTTTGCATAATTATTTTTCTTCTGAGACTTAGTTTTGGAGTCATTTCCCCTGTTTCGATACTCCATTCAGCAGGAAGAAGTTCAAACTTTTTTATCTGTTCTACATGGTTGAATTCCTTGTTGTAGATATCAACTTCTTTTACGAATAAATTTTGCACTTCGGGGTTTTTAATAATTTTCGCGTTGTTTATGATGGGTATATTTTTCTTAACACACCATTGTTTCAGTGCCTCAAATGACGGCGTAATTAATGCGCCCACATATCTTTCGTCGGCTCCGATAACCATGATATTCTCTATGAAGGGCGATTCTTTCAGCTTGTTTTCAATAGCTACCGGGGCAACATATTTTCCACCGCTGGTTTTAAACATTTCCTTTTTCCGGTCGGTAATTTTTAAAAACCTGTTATCAACAAGGGTTCCGATATCGCCGGTTTTGAACCAGCCGTCATGCATAACTTCAGCGGTTTCTTCAGGCCGCTTGTAATATCCCATCATCACGTTTGGGCCTTTACATAATATTTCTCCATCCTCTGCAATCTTTACTTCTACGTTCGCAATCAAAGGTCCTACGGTACCAAACATCCTTCCTTCTACCTGGTACCTGTTCACACTAATTACCGGTGAAGTTTCTGTTAATCCATATCCCTCCATTATAGGAATACCGGCTGCGGTGAAAATCCTGATCAACCTTACCTGGCAAGCCGCACCACCACTAATGACACATTTTATCCGGCCTCCAAGAGCTTCTCTCCATTTCTTAAAGATTAGCTTGTCTGCTATAGACATTTGCAGATTATAGAAAACTCCCTGGTTTTTGTTGATTTCAAACCTTTCAGCGAGACCGTGGGCCCAAAAAAATAACTTTCTTTTTATTCCCGTGAGTTCTTTTCCTTTTTCTATTATTTTGTCATAGACTTTTTCCAGGAGCCGCGGTACTGTTGTAAACATATCCGGCTGTACTTCCTTTAAGTTATCAGCGATCTTGTCAAGTGCTTCTGCATAATAGATAGACGTCCCCATGAATAGGTACAGGTAAGTAACCATTCGTTCGAAAATATGATTGAGTGGTAAAAAACTCAGAGCTTTCATGTTTTCTCCAGGTGGAAAATAAGGAGTGCTGTCTATTACATTGCTGAGAATATTTCTATGCGACAACATTACGCCTTTTGGCTTCCCCGTGGTACCGGAAGTATAAATGATAGTGGCAAGATCTTCATACTTTATTTTAGCTGAAATATTTTGGACCTCATTGATAAGCTCGTCATCTGCAAGTGATAAAATTTCCCTCCAGTGTTTTACGCCGCTCACTTTATCAAACGAAAATATTTCTTTAAGTTCCGGCAGGTTGTCTTTTATTCCATTGACCTTTTCAAAAAGATCATGGTCATTTACAACAATCATTTTTACGGCCGAATCACGGAGTATAAACTCAAGTTCATTTGCAGCGATAGTAGGATAAACCGGGGTCAGTACGGCGCCGATTTTCTGTACGGCGAGATCCAGCATGACCCACTCAGGACGGTTCTTCGCAATCACTGCAACTTTATTTCTTCCTTCAGGGGTGTTGTCACGGTTGTTGATGCCTAGTTTTAATAAACCAGCGCTCAAGTTGTCTACAATTTCTGCGACCTCCTTTGTTGTATATTTTATCCATTCACCATTTTCTTTTCCCGCGAGCATTACATTATCGCTGGATTTTTCCAAACACAATTCGATACAGTCAAACAATCGTCTGGGTTCCATCATATACATTTATTTTACTCCGTCTTCTAATAGATTCAAAATCCAATGATAATAGTAGTTGATTCTACAACAGTAATATCGGAAAATGATTTGAAAAGATTTCTATAAAAATAAAGCTCTGCTAATACATTCTGTGATATTCCGGAATTTAAGTCAGCGGTAATATTGGCCTTCCGGCATTTTAAAAATTCTGCCCTGCTGAAATTTATTGAATGCGGTGTACTCTTCGTTATGAGAGCTGATCCAGTTTTGGTACGCAGAAAGATTTTGTGCTGCGCCAAACATCCACTGGTTATATGCAGGGAAGAGACCTTCTGTTAACAGGTTTTCCTGGAGGTAAAAAAGACGGAATGGGAATTTCTTTGCGTAGTCTCTGTTCCAGTCAAGAATAAACCGTGTTCTGATCATTGTGAGTGTTTCTGAACTGAGCCCGCGGATGGCTACACTGTTTTGTTTATTCATCGTGGTTAAAAACGCCACTTCAAAGCTGCCTTTATCTTTTGAGTTGGTCAGGAGATTCGGGTCCGCAAAAAGCTTCTTATAGCCATCGAGCAAAAGATTTTTTATCTCTGCGGTGCGGGAGGTGAATGATTCTATATTTATAAAAATTTCAGCATAGAGAACGCACCATGACTTATCTGTTGTCAGGTAATAAAATTTTGCTGCATTATAATAATTCCCGGCAAAGGAGGGATCTTTTTCTATTCCACGTTCCCAAATCTTAATGGCATTTGCATCCTGCGAGGACCAGAGTAAACTGCCGTAGTCACTGTAAAGTCCGCCACTTTTTGGGTATTCTTTTATTGCTTTCTTATATAATTTATCCGCTTCTTTTGTTTGATTCAATGCCTTATAAATAATCCCGGCAATTTGGTAAGCCTGGTCATCGACCTTATTGTTTTCCAGCAAAGGTTTAATGACATCCAGGGCTTTTTGATTTTCTTTTTGGAGATAATAATCGAAAGCCAGGTCCTTTGCAATTCCTGTGTGGTTAGGATACTGTTGTAAAGCCCGCACCAGGATCAGTGAAGCATTTGCATAATCTCCTTGCTTCATGAAGGTTTTTGCATTTTCATGAAGTGTTTCTGCATCATCCTGCTGAGAAAAAGCGGCTATGGAAGTGATAATCCAAAATATTGCAAGAAAGCATTTTTTCATTCGATAAAGATAAAGCATCCTGGAAGATAGGATTTAGCAGGAGCGTTAAAAACTTATGATGGTTCAGGCAATAGAAGATGAGTCAGCAGACCGTCTCTTAACTTTGGCTCGAACCAGGTGCTTTTTGGTGGCATTACATTGCCACTGTCAGCAATATCAAATAGCTGCCCGATAGAGACTGGGTAGATACTGAAAGCAACCGCCATTTCTTTACTGTCCACTCTTTTTTCCAATTCTTCCAGGTCCCGGATTCCTCCTACAAAATCAATCCTGGTATCGGTACGCTGGTCTTTGATGCCAAGGATCGGTTCTAATAAATTATTTTGAAGGATTGAGATATCCAGCACACCAACAGGATCTGTTGAAAATGTGCCATCAAGTGCCGTCAGCTTATACCAATTTCCATCGAAATACATTCCGATATTATGCGGCTCATCCGGTATGTAGGCTTTTGAAACTTTTTGCAGTGAAAAATTGCGATTTATTTTATCCAAATATTCTTCGCTATTTAAACCATTCAAATCTTTCACTACCCGGTTATATGATAAAATTTGTAACTCATCCGCGGGGAACAAAGTAGTCAGAAAAAATCCCGCTTCTTCATAGTCTGCT
>JBDSGZ010000212.1:0-6872 GCA_039918735.1 Ginsengibacter sp. | reverse complement strand
TCGATCACTAAAGAATCTGCAAAGGGTTCATCCACATAAGGGCCCAGGTTAGAAAGAATTTTGTCAGGATAAAGACGGCAGAATTTTCTGAACAAAAGGATTTTACTTTCCCGGTATCCCGGATTCTCATTAAAGATTTCGCTATTGATCAATCCTACTTCATAAGGCACTTCGTTTACCATGGGCGCCATACTTACACCCTTGATATTAGCAGTCATTATTTCAGAAAAATTTTCAACAAGCATGGGCGCTAATGCAGGAGAAATATTATGCTCTTTCCATTCTTCGGTAAACACTTTCAAAAGTGATTCTATGTACCTCAGGTAACGAATCTTTTCATTATTGGTAGGCAGATCTTTCCTACTCTCTACGTCGTTTCTAAGAACATTTATTTGACGGATAAGAGCATCCGTAACCTGTAGGTTCACTTCATTATTTTGAGAAACCTTCATTAAGCCGTCAACTCTTCCATCCATCCTATCCGCCCGTCGCTGCTCATCTTTAATTTTGTCGTGAAACACTTGCCTGCTAATGGGGATGTTGGTCGTATCGTCGGCAAAAGAAGAAAGAGAAAATAAACAGGTAAAAATAAATAGGTAAAATACTGGTTTCATATTCCTTATCTCGATAGTAGAAGAAAAAAATCTCCACAAGGTTGCAAATTAACCCTAATGTCAAGTTTACAAGAAATTAAGTCGAATTAATTTGACGCACTCCGGAAGTTATTAACCTTTTTTTAAGGAACAAAAGCAGCCACCGGCTTTAATATGGTTATGATACAAAAACAACATCTTATGACGAATATTAAAAAATTGTAAACAAAATGCGCTGAATGGTAATTTGATATAGGTTTGTGTTCAATGGCACAGGAAATTAAACCACGCAAAGTTTTAATTGCGGATGATGAGCCGGATATACTTGAGATTGTAAGTTTCAATTTGCAATTGGAGGGATATGAAACAATTACGGCAAAGAACGGCAACGAGGCGCTGGAACTTGCAAAAATCCATAAGCCCGACCTGATCATCCTGGATGTGATGATGCCTGGTAAAACTGGTTTTGAAGTTTGCAAAATACTAAGAACCCTTCCTGCATTTCAAGATACTATCATTATATTTTTAACTGCCCTCAACGACGACACCACTGAAATTAAAGGGCTTGAAACAGGAGGAGATGATTATATAACCAAGCCTATAAGTCCTAAAGTTTTAATGAGCAGGGTGAACGCACTTTTCAGGAGAATTGTAAAAGAAACGGGCGCCGTGCTGCAAATAGGAGATTTAAAAATTGATCGCGAAAAATATGCAGTCACTTTTAATAATGAAGAGGTGACTTTGGCCAGGAAGGAATTTGAACTCCTTGCCCTGCTGACCTCTAAGCCCTCTAAAGTTTTTTTAAGAAACGAGATCCTCAATAAAGTATGGGGCACTGACGTTATCGTAGGCGACAGAACGATCGACGTTCACGTAAGGAAGATCAGGCAGAAGCTCGGCGCGGACTGTATCACAACTGTGAAAGGTGTAGGATACAAATTCCAGGTATAGTCTCAACCTCTGCTCAATTAATTTAACACCTCTTCATTCCGGGTATTCGTACTTACTGTTTACTTTTGAAATCAATTAAAATCGGCCTATGAAACAAATCATCACTTCTGTAGTATTCCTGATCGCATCTCTTTCAGTGTTAGCCCAAACTGATTCCTCCACAAATAAAGTCAACGGACTATTTAAAAAGGCCAATTCAATTTTTTCCAAAAGTTCGGGTTCTTCCACTAAACTATCGAATGGTGATATAGTGTCCGGACTTAAAGAAGCTCTGTCCCTCGGCGCTCAAAAAAGCGGCGATAGACTTTCCGTAGCAGATGGCTTTTTTAAAGACGCGGCTGTAAAAATTTTATTACCCGAGCAGGTACAAAAGATAGAAAATAAAATGAGAATGCTTGGAATGGGCAAGCTTGTTGACAATGCTATTCTCAGTATGAATCGTGGCGCAGAAGATGCATCGAAAGCTGCAGCACCGATATTTCTTGCCGCTATAAAAAAAATGACGGTGACTGATGCCCTGAATATTTTAAGAGGCACTGACACCGCTGCTACTGGCTACCTAAGGAAAGCCACAACTCCTGAACTCGTTTCCGCTTTTCGCCCGGTGATCGAGGAATCTTTGAAGAAAGTAGATGCCACGAAATATTGGGATGATGTGTTCACCAACTACAATAAATTCACTTCTAATCCTGTGGATACGGATATCAATAGTTATGTAACTACTAAGGCGCTGAACGGAGTATTTTACTACGTAGCGCAGGAAGAGGTAAATATCAGGAAGAACCCTGCGGGGAGGGTTACAGATATTTTAAAGAAAGTATTTTCTGGAAATTAAAATTAGGAGAGCGCAATTTTGAATCACTAGTTAAACAGCCCTTCTTTAAATATTTCATTCGTCACAGTTCTTCATCATTATGAAAGGCTATCGTTATTTGAATGAAACATTGTGTTTCTCTTCCGTCGACTCTTTCAAAAGGCTATTTATGTCTTTTTCCAACTGCTCAATTTCGGCTTTCTTCAGCCCATCATAAATTCCACGAACTCTCATTTGTTTATCGACCAGGGCGAAGAACTGGGTGTGAATAAAACGGTCCTCTATTTTCAACTCGGTGTTCTTAGCATTATCAAGGAGATAACTTTGCCTTGCCATTTTATACAAAGAATCCTTTGAACCCGTAACAAAATACCATTTGGCCGCATATTCCGGATTAGAGCCAATCATTTTTTCTTCATACTTTTTCATCAGAGGAACCGAATCGGTTTCAGGCATGGACGTATGAGATAAAATTGCAAATCCGTTTTCGTTTTTGAAATGCTCAAATACGGTTTTCATATTGGCGTTCATTTTTGGGCAAATACCTTTGCAAGTAGTAAAGAAATATTCTGTTACATAAACTTTTCCTTCCAGATCATGCTGTGTGACGGGTTGCCCGTTTTGACCGATAAAATCAAAATCCTGCACATAGCTTAACACCGGGAGTTTTGGCTTGTAATAATCTGTTCCGGAAAATAGAAAGAAATAAAAGGCAGTAAGCAATACGATAAAAAATCCTCCAAACACGAGAAGTTTCTTTTTCATTAATTAAGGATTGTGGTATTTCTGAGTAAAAAGTAATTCTGCAAAAATAACCGGGAAAGTTTTAAAAGAACTTTAATATTGTCACCCTTGCTTTTTGGCGACGCACATTTTTTAATTGAACAGATGCACTGCCGCAAATAACCCATGAAATGAATTAAGTAATTTTGTTTTATTGAGTACTACAGGCCATGGGGCGATTCAAACAATCAAAAACAAATTTTGTTCTCGCAAAAAAATCTTTCCCCTTCCGAAATTGCGATCTTGTCTTCGATTTCAATGGGATTCCTGGCCGGTGTTGTGGCTTATCTCTACGGAATAGGACTCGTTCCTGCACTCCTGCTTTTTGTGGGTCTCACCATTGTAGCTGCCATCCTTGTTTACCTAATGATTGAACGATTTATTGACCGTAAAATAAAAATCATTTACAAGCTCATTTATCACACCAAGGCAAGTAAAAGGGAAGAATTTTATTACAAAACAATTTTACCCCAAAGATCCATTGAAGAAGTAAAAGACGATGTTGAAAAATGGGCTGTTCAACAAAAGGATGAGGTCGAAGCGCTTCGAAAGAACGAAAGTTTTCGAAAAGAATTTTTACTGAATTTGTCGCATGAATTAAAAACGCCAATTTTCGCGATCCAGGGTTATGTGGACACCCTATTGAACGGAGCATTGGATAATAATAAGGTAAACACTAAATTTCTTGGCAACGCCTCAAAAAATATCGATAGACTTATAAACCTGTTGGAAGATCTTGATGAAATAACAAAGCTTGAAAGCGGTGAGCAATTATTAACCCGGCAAAATTTTATCATCCAGGATTTGATTAGGGAAGTGTATGAATCGCTTTCAATTAAGGCTGACGAGAAAAAGATAAAATGCTCTATAAAAAAGGGTTGTGAAGTACCCCTTACCGTTTTTGCCGACAAAGAAAAAATCAGGCAGGTGCTCATCAATCTCATTGACAATGCATTAAAGTATGGAAAGCAAAACGGTATTATTGAGGGCAGCGTTTATAAGATTGACGAAAAAAAAATATTAGTGGAAATAAGTGATGATGGGCATGGAATCGCAGAAGAGCATTTATCAAGAATATTTGAAAGATTTTACAGGACCGATCTGGCCAGGGCACGCAAGGTGGGTGGAAGTGGCCTTGGTTTATCTATAGCCAAACATATAATTGAAGCCCATGGAGAAACCATGCACGTGCGAAGCAAAGTAGATGTAGGAACAACCCTTGGATTTACGCTGCCTTCAGCACGTTCTATATCATCATCCTAAGAAAATGATTTCAAATCAGTCGCCTTTTATCCAATCTTGAGAATAAATGAAACAAAAATATATAGCATATAATGGCAGAAACGACGCCAATAAAAGACCCTGCGAGCACGTCGTTAAGAAAATGCTGCGCAAGGTAGATGCGGCTGTAACCTACTACCACGGCACCAGCCAGTAAAAGCAACGAATAGTTTTTGTTCTTTATCCCAAACGCCAATACTGCAGCCATCGCAAAGGCAGAAGAAGTATGTCCCGAAGGAAATGAATGTAGATTATGTAAAGTAACATCATCAATAAAATATGGATAGCCGCTGTCTTTAAAAAGTATTGCCGGCCGCGGCTCCAGAATAAAATATTTTATTATTTGCGCTACAATGCCGGAGAGAGCATAGCTGCTAATAACCATCAGCCCTAAAAAGCGCCTTCTAAATAGGAACAGCAGGATACCAATTGCAATACAAAAAAGTCCGTCACCAAGATAAGTCGCATAAATAAAAACCCAGGTTAAAAAATTAGAATGATATACATTCATTAAATAAAACCCTTCTGCCTTGGTATAATAAATTAAAAGAAAAACTGAAAGAAAAAAAAAGAGAAAGTAGCCATTGAAAAAAAGCTTGTTTTGTTTGTAGATAGAAAGTTTGGGCATCCTTTTTTGCTTCAATCTTCCAAAAATACTTAAATGCAATTAAGTGAAGTGAAGCTGCAGTGAACAGCCTATTGATGCTTCAATACCTTAGCCTCAACGTAGAAGATGGTCTCTTCGGCAATATTCTTTGATTGATCGCCGACTCTCTCCAGTTTCCTGATTATGGAAAGAACATATAAGGCTTCATGAATACTATTTTGATTTTCAAGAATATATTTTGAAATATTATTATCTGCCTGTTTATTGATCTCATCCAGCACATCATCCCGTGAAAAAATTGTTCTTGCAAGAAGCGTATTCTCAAATTCGAACGCAGTTTGTGTATCAGTTAAAATGCTTAATGAATCCTCGAACATTTTTATAAGGTGAGCAGATTCGAGAAGTTCAATATTGAATTTCCTGGGAGAGTCCACAATATACCTTGCAATGCCTTCGGCGATATCGCCGACGCGTTCGAGGTTGTTGTTAATTTTCAGCACTGCCAATAAGAAACGAAGGTCAACAGCGACAGGGCAGTACAAAGCAAAAATGTTTTCACAATCCCTGTCAATTTTTAGTTCAAGCGCATTCACCCTTTTTTCCTTTTCCATCACCTCCCTTGCCAGGTCTTTATCAAACTTCAGCATGGCTTCCTTTGACTTTGACAACTGCAAAAGCACCAATTGCCACATGTTGATCACTTCATTTTTTACCTCCTGTATTTCTATTTCAAATTGAGTCATACAAATTGTTTTCTTTTAACTGAACCGACCGGTTATGTAATTTTGAGTTCGATGATCTTGCGGATTAGTAAACATGCTTTTGGTAACATCGTATTCAATTAACTCTCCCAAATAAAAAAAAGCTGTTTTATCACTAACTCTTGCAGCTTGCTGCATATTGTGAGTAACTACTATCAACGTATAATTTTTCTTTAGCTCCTGTAGCAACACTTCAATGCTGGAAGTGGAAATCGGATCTAATGCGGAGGTGGGCTCATCGAGCAATAAAACTTCAGGCTCCATTGCAATGGCTCTCGCAATACAGAGGCGTTGCTGCTGACCCCCGGATAAAAATGTTCCCTTTTTATGCAGTGAGTCTTTTACTTCATTCCACAGAGCCGCCTTTTGCAACGATTGCTCGACAATCACATCTTTGTCGGCTTTTGCCATCCTCATCCCATTTAGCTTATATCCCGCAATCACGTTATCATAAATGCTTAGATTAGGAAAAGGGTTTGGCCGCTGAAAAACCATTCCTATCTTATGACGGACAAATATGGGATGCATTCCATAAACGTCTTCCTCATTCAACAACATTTTTCCTTTGGTTGAGGCGCCTTCAATTAATTCATGCATACGATTGATGCACCGGAGAAAGGTGGTTTTACCACAACCGGATGGACCCATTACGGCAACCACGTTATTCTTAGGGATGTCGATGTTTACCTTTTTTACTACCAGGTTTTCACCAAAGTAAGCATCGAAATCAACTGATCTTAAAACTGTATTTTCCATCTTCTCGTAATGATCTTTGTAAAAATATTCAATAATAACACCCACATCAGCAAAATAAGAGCGGCTCCCCATGCGAGGTTGTGCCACTCATCATAAGGGCTCGTCGCATAGTTGAAGATCAATAAAGGTAAACTTTGCATGGGCTTCGCGACATTCATCGAAAAGAATGGATTTCCAAAAGCAGTAAAGAGTAATGGTGCAGTCTCTCCCGCGATTCTCGCCACGGCTAAAATAATTCCGGATAGAACGCCGCTGAACCCGCACGGCAGAACAATCCTTAATATTACTTTATGATAAGGCAGGCCCAAAGCCAGGCCTGCTTCTTT
>JBDSGZ010000211.1:0-4654 GCA_039918735.1 Ginsengibacter sp. | reverse complement strand
CCCTTTTCGTGTCAATTGAATTTTTTTTCCGGGAAATTTTTTTTCAAGGAAAGTGTATGTTTTATAAAGATAATCGTAGTCTATTTCTTTTAATTCAATTAAAAAATCAATATCACTATCTTCTCTTTGAGAATTATTTGCATAAGAACCAAAGAGGGCTAACTTGGAAACTCCCATTTCTTTTTGCAACAGGTGTTTATCCTTTTTTAATGAAGCAATAATATGTTCTTTCGTGATGCGCATGGCAAAAACAAATTTACTCAAAATTCACTTCCCGTACATATTCAACATGGCCTTTAAATCTTCAATAGTATTTATTTCATCCACCGTTTTATCTTTTCTCCAGCGGCTCATCCTTGGGAAGCGCAGTGCCACCCCGCTTTTATGACGATTGCTTGCTGCTATACCTTCGAACGCTATTTCAAAAACCAATTCAGGTTTTACCGTTCGCACCGGTCCGAATTTCTCAATAGAATTTCTTTTTACAAAATTATCTATCTGCGCAAATTCTTTGTCAGTCAGTCCAGAATATGCTTTTGTGAAAACAGTCAATTGATCACCATCTTTTACTGCAAAAGTATAATCGGTATACAAATTACTTCTTCGCCCACTTCCCTTTTGCGCATACACCATTACACAATCTATAGTCAACGCATCAATCTTCCATTTCCACCAATCACCTCTTTTTCTTCCAACCCTGTAGTCAGAATTTTTTCTCTTAAGCATGATGCCTTCGCTGTTCATTTCTCTTGAAGATTTTCTAAGCTCTGCAAGATCAATCCATGAATTAAAACTGATGATCTCAGAAATTTGTATTGCTTTATTTTTTATGGGAACTACAATTTCTTCTAATTTATTTCTCCGTTCTGTCAAACTCTTTTCGCGCCAATCTTCATAATTAAATTCAAGAAGATCATAAGCGAAAAAAGAAATTGGCGCTTCCTGCAATTGCTTCTTTCCAATATTTTTTCTTCCGATGCGTGTTTGCAAAACTGAAAATGGAAGAGGCTTGCCATCAACAGCAGGAATTATTTCTCCGTCAAGTACAATTCCATTCGGCAATAGATCTTTGAGAATATAGTACTCGGGAAATTTATCTGTCATTAATTCCTCGCCACGACTCCAGATAAATAATTCATCATTTCTCTTTATCATCTGTCCGCGAATACCATCCCATTTCCACTCTGCCTGCCATTCTTCAGGAACACCTAACTCTCCAGGTTCCGATTCAAGGGCGTAGGCCAGATAAAATGGATAAGGTTTTGAAAAATCAGTTATTGATGTAGACTCGCTCAATAGTTCATTGAAACCAGTTATGACCGGATCCCAATTTCCGCTAATGCGATGAGCGATTTCCGAAGCAGAAAGATGCACCGTTTTTGCCAGCGCATTCACAATCGTCTTTTGTGAAACGCCAATCCGAAAACTGCCAGTTATCAATTTATTGAATACAAATCTTTCATCACGATTCATTTGACTCCAGCTATCAACAATAAATCTCTTTCTTATTGATTCGTCCTGCTTTTCTATTGAGATAAACTTTTCCAAATAATGTGAAAGACTTTCATTGACCTGGATTTGTTCTTTTGTTTCCGGCAACAACAATGCAAGTGTTTCTGCCAGGTCGCCAACGGTATGATAACATTCATCAAACAGCCATGCTGGATAGTTTGTAATTTCTGCACACCAGTCCCGCATCAGCCTGGAATTGACTGCACGCCTTGGACGTCGTCCACTAAAAATTGCAATCACCCACACCTTATCGCTGTCAGGAGCGATCGCGAAATAATCAACCAGGCTCTGAAGCTTTTCGTTTGTTTTGGTGGATGCGCTTAACTCTCTAACTAATTGGGCAAACAACTCAAGGCCCGAGATGTTTTCATTTATTTCGGTTGTATCGCTCGTGCTAATCATCGTTTCTTCGGCCATCATTCACTTGAGATTTTTTCCTCTTCTGTTATTGAAGCAGTCCCTTCCTCTTCATTGCCATATTGCGTTTTCACTTCGGCAGCAATCGCAATATTTTGTTCATTAAGGTAACGGCTAAACGCTGCCTGAAACCCATGCGTCACAAAAACTTTTTCAGCCCCGGTCGCCTTAACCGAATCAATCAGTCCATCCCAATCCGCATGATCGCTGAGAGAAAACCCTGCATCCACATTTCTTCTTCTTACGTTTCCTCTCACCTGCATCCATCCACTGCAAACGCCTACTGAATATGGATGGAATTTTTTTAGCCATGGCGTTCCATCTGCGGAAGGTGGAGCGATTACGACTGCACCTTTGAAAAGATCTTTCGGTGTTTCGGGAATAACTCTCGTTACCGGTTTGATATTCCATCCTGCATCGATTAAGGTTTGCTGCATATTAAAAATCGCTCCATGCGCAAATATTGCTTGGGTCGTTTCTTTGATTGCCTGTAAAACACGCTGCGCCTTTCCAAGACTATAAGCGAGTATAATACTCGCTTTCCCATTCTCCTTATTTTTATTTATCCAGGTGATGATGTTATCATAAATTTCCTGCTGTGGTTTCCATTTGTAAATTGGTAAACCGAAGGTTGATTCCGTGATAAAAGTGTTGCACCTAAGCGCTTCAAATTTTCCACTTATCCCATCGTCTTCCACTTTGTAATCTCCACTTACTACCCAGACTTCGCCTTTATATTCTAATCTTATTTGTGATGAACCGATAATGTGTCCGGCGGGATGCAATGAAAGCGTAACTCCATTCAGATTAATTTGTTCTCCCCACTTCAGCGTTTGATAATTATTTTCTCCAAGCCTTAATTGAAGAATGGCTCTTGTATCAGTATGACAGAGATAATACTTGTGACCAAAATATGCGTGATCGCTATGACCATGCGTTATCACTGCTCTTTCTACCGGCTTCCATGGATCGATATAGAAATTTCCTTGTTCGCAAAAAAGTCCTTTGTCTGTAAACGAAATGAGGCCTTGCATAAACGTTGGAAGTTACAAATAACCTGCCTGAATTGTTTTGGATCAGAAGATCATGAACTCACATTAACAATTTGGAAACTCATATTTTTTTTGCAAAGAGATTTGAGTTTGGCTTTCATATAACATGCCATTACAATGACAAGAAACAACTCTATCAAAAATTATTTTCGGGAAAACGACATTAGTAGTAACGGCCAATCACTCCATTCATAATCTGCATGATGAAGAGGCGCTTATTTTCATAATAGTCAGGAATAATATTTTCCTCGCCGGAATAAACCGGCCTGAAATTAAATTCATGAAACGGTGCAAATCTTTCATCATTCAGATTGGACATCATAGCAGTATCGTATTTGAGAAGCAGGTTTGAAAAAAACCAGGTTAATTCAAATCCCTTGTAAGCAAGGTCAGACGGTTTTGCGCGGTACAACTGAAAATATTTTCGAACGAGGAGGGAATCAAAATCATTGTTCTTAACATCATAATGCGGAGTGGTATAAAGGATCGGAAAATCGCGGTATGCCTCTGCATTTGCAAGGCTCCTGAAACCGTCCCAGTTTGGCATTCCGATAAGAGTGAGAGGATGCTTTTTTTGAATCGGGTAACATGCATCTGCAAGTCCTTTAGCGAATGCTTCATTGAGGCTTGCACCTATTATCACCGTGTATTTTGTGGTGTCAATGCGCCTTAGCAAGGCATAGGATGACATAGAACTATCAAGGACTATTGTATTAATGTTGAGTAAAGGTTTGCCTTCGCGGCTATTTATCGCTTTAAAATAATTGTCGATCCGGTTGTCTCCCTTCTTTTTAACCAGAAAAATTTTATCCGTCCCATGTCTTTGTAGCAAGTAACTAAAGATTCCTTCACAATGTGCCATTAAGGTAGAGTTCACAATCATGAGATCAGGGTTAGCGGTTATGCCACCGTCATTCGGATATGTTGCGGATACAAACGGGATATTTTTTTCTCGTGCTAAGTTTGCCAGCTCCTGGAAATCGGGTTCTTTGACACTGCCGATCATGAGGTTTATACTATCGAGCTGTCGGTTTTTTATCAACCATGAAACGGGTCGTGTATTCGACTTTGAATCATAAATGAATGCCTCAGTTTTTTTTCCGTTTAATGGCAGACTATCAAAGGCGATTTGCGCCCCCTGTACAAATTCCACCGCAGGCATGATAAATCTTGGTATAGATGTACCATTATTAATCGATCCGTTAGAGAAAACTGAATCGAGATACAAGGGAGCAAAAACCGCGATCCTATAAACTTTCCCACGCGAACTGTCATAGTTGCTTTGCGAAAAAGAAACGTGACCGGCACACAAGAGCGAGAATAAAATTATTTTTTTACCAACCTTTTTCATAAGTTTTTTTAGTAGGAATACGGGTAATTTTTATGCCGTTTCAGCAACAAAAAATTTTAATGATTGTTTTTGCTCGTCCACTCTTATTCCCATTCAATTGTCGCAGGAGGTTTACTGCTTATATCGTACACCACCCGGTTGATTCCTTTCACATTGTTTATGATTTCATTAGAAACATAAGCGAGAAAATCATAAGGAAGGTGCGCCCAGTCAGCGGTCATTCCATCCACAGAAGTCACTGCTCTTAATGCAATCGTAAATTCATACGTTCTTTCATCTCCCATCACTCCCACACTTTTTACAGGCAGTAAGATGGCGCCTG
>JBDSGZ010000210.1:0-5296 GCA_039918735.1 Ginsengibacter sp. | reverse complement strand
TCAGGACCTAAACTTTGCTACATTTCGTTCATCTTCCCTCAAATCGGGGATGCTATTTTTTTTACATTATCGGTTAAGGAACGATATTGCTAAACACTGAAATCATTTTACTTTCACGTGCATCTTCAATTCGCGCTTTTTTTAAATAAATTTGTTGATGCAAATCACTTAACTCATCAATAAAAACTTAATGCAATGAATGTAATCAAAGGCGACAAAGAATTCTTCAATGATATTCCTCAAATAAAATATGAAGGGCCCGAAAGCGATAATCCTTTTGCTTTTCGTTGGTATGATGAGAATAGAAAGATCGCGGGGAAAACGATGAAAGAAATACTAAGATTTGCCTGTGCCTACTGGCATTCCTTTAATGGAAGTGGCGCAGATCCGTTTGGTGAGCCCACGCATATTTTTCCATGGGATAGCAAGCAAGATCCTATTGGCCGGGCGAAGGACAAGATGGATGCCGCGTTTGAGTTTATAACCAAAATGAATTTACCCTTCTATTGTTTTCATGATGTGGACGTAGTGGATTACACAAATGATGTGGCGGATAACGAAAAAAGATTACAGACTTTGACGGCCTACGCTAAGCAAAAACAGGAAGCCAGCGGCGTAAAACTTTTATGGGCCACTGCCAATTTATTTTCCCATAAGAAATACATGAATGGAGCGGCAACCAATCCAGACTTTCATGTGCTGGCACATGCAGGCGCACAGGTAAAAGCTGCACTGGACGCGACAATTGCACTTGGTGGAGAAAATTATGTTTTCTGGGGTGGCAGAGAAGGTTACATGTCTTTGCTAAACACAAACATGAAAAGAGAACAGGAGCATCTTGCAAAATTTCTGCATGCAGCAAAAGATTATGCCCGTAAAAATGGTTTTAAAGGCACATTTTTTATTGAACCAAAACCCTGCGAACCGACCAAGCATCAATATGATTATGATGCAGCCACAGTAATAAGTTTCTTAAGGCAATATGATTTGTTAGGCGAATTCAAATTGAACGTGGAAGTGAATCATGCAACACTTGCGGGCCACACTTTCACGCATGAACTGCAGGTGGCAGCAGATGCCGGCTTACTCGGCAGCATGGACGCCAACAGGGGCGATTATCAAAATGGATGGGACACAGATCAATTTCCAAATAACATCAATGAATTAGCGGAAGCGATGCTGGTAATTCTTGAGGCGGGTGGATTCAAAGGCGGCGGAATAAATTTTGATGCCAAGATTCGCAGAAACTCTACCGATCCTGCCGACCTTTTTCATGCTCATATTGGTGGCATGGATTCATTTGCGAGAGCATTGATTATTGGTGACAACATTCTAAACAAATCTGATTATAAAAAATTAAGAGAGCAGCGTTATGCATCTTACGACAATGGCAAAGGGAAGGAATTTGAAGAAGGAAAATTGTCATTGGAAGATCTCAGAAATTTCGCCACGGAAAATGGTGAACCAAAGATCATCAGTGGGCGCCAGGAATATTATGAAAATCTAATCAATCGTTTTATCTAAGAAATTTGAAAGAAAAAGTTTTGACGTTCATGAGTGTTGGCTTTTATATAAATGAAAACTGCCAACACCCTTGAATGTTGAATAGCATTTATCAAAAGCATCTAGAAAAATAAATAAACAGAACACATGCTGCTATTAGGAATTGACGTAGGTACCTCATTTATTAAAGTATCTGTAGTAGAGGCTGCTTCGCAGCAGTGCATTGCGTCAGCTCAATATCCTGAAACGGAAGCCCCAATTACTTCCTTACAATCCGGGTGGGCCGAGCAATCGCCAGAGATGTGGTGGACCAACACAATTAAGGTGATCCAGCTTTTAACTGCCTCCGGTAAATTCAATTCATCAGACATTGCAGCTATCGGTATTTCGTACCAGATGCATGGCCTTGTTGTAGTTGATAAAGAACAAAGAGCCTTACGAGACAGTATTATTTGGTGTGATAGCAGAGCTGTAGAGATCGGCAACAGCGCATTTCGTGAAGTGGGAGAAGAAATATGTTCCACCTGTCTCTTGAATTCGCCTGGAAATTTTACTGCATCCAAGTTGAGTTGGGTAAAAGAAAATGAACCGGAAATTTTTTCTAAGATTGACAAAATAATGTTGCCTGGCGATTTTATTGCAATGAAATTAACAGGGCAAATTACAACGACTGCATCGGCATTATCCGAAGGGATTTTTTATGATTTTAAGAAGGGAGATATTTCCTCAGATGTGATGAATCACTTTGGTTTCAATGATTCTATCATTCCGAAGGTTCAAAATCTTTTTTCAATTCATGGTAACATATTACCGGGCATCGCTAAACTGCTTTCATTAAGCGAAAACATCCCTGTTACCTACAAGGCAGGCGATCAACTTAATAATGCCTTGTCACTAAATGTGCTGCAGCCTGGTGAAGTGGCAGCTACGGCAGGCACTTCCGGTGTGATCTATGCAGTAACTGATAAGCTTTTCAATGATAAGTATTCCAGGGTAAATGCCTTTGCCCACGTCAATCACACCGCGGAAAACAACCGGCTCGGTGTTTTGCTTTGTATCAATGGAACAGGAATAATGAATAGCTGGATAAAAAAAATTGGTGGCGATTCACTTAGCTACGATAAAATGAATAACCTGGCAGGAGACGTTAGGCCCGGAAGTGAAGGACTGCTTGTTCTTCCATTTGGTAACGGTTCGGAACGAATGCTGGAAAATAAGATCATCAATGCTCACATTGAGAACATCGACCTGAACAAACACACGACAGCTCATCTGTATAGAGCTGTCCAGGAAGGAATCGCGTTCGCGTTCAGGTATGGCTTGGATATCATGCGGGAGAACGATTTGAATCCTACAATCATCAGGGCCGGCCGTTCCAATCTTTTCTTAAGTGATGTATTCATTGAGTCCTTTGTAAATGCCACTGGTGTGCCCGTAGAATTGTATGCGAATGATGGAAGTGTCGGAGCCGCACTGGGTGCGGGAGTGGGAGCCAAAATTTATAATTCTTTCGACGAAGCTTTCAAGAATTTTAAGCCATTGAAAACGGTTGAGCCCAAAAACCGGGAAATCTATAATGATCTCTACTCAAAATGGAAAGCTTTACTAGAGCTCCATTTAAAATAATTTCATTCTTTAAATTCGCTACTTCCCAATATAATTTTCTCTCGACAATCGCTCAATTCAATTATTTTCTTTTCCATTTCAATCCAACTTCTATCGACTTTGTAAAATATTTTAAGGCCTTGTTAAACTTCTGTCCAGGACAAACGTCCTAGACCTGCCCAGAAAGCTTAACCACTTAAAATATTTAATGATGGAACTAAAAAAGATTTCCAAAGTTCTGATAGCAGTTACTTTTTCGTCCTGTGTTGTTTTCTCTTCCTGTAAGAAAGACGAAACTAATATCGTGTCAACAGATCCGGCAACTATTGCTGCCGCGACAGACGCTACCGAAAGCATAGCCACAACTGAGGCTCAGTTTGACGACGTATTCAACATTACCATGGGTGTTCAATCTTCGGATGCGGGAGAGGATATCGGCATTGAAACGGGCGTGGATGTTATCTACCAAACGAACGTGGATTCCGATGGAGCAATTCTAATTCAAACTCCTGCGTCACCACGTTGCTTTACGGTATCAGTTATTCCAAGAGCAATTCATGAATTTCCTAAAACCATTACTATTGATTTTGGTTCGGGTTGTACCGGAAAGGACGGTAAAGTGAGAAAAGGAAAAATTATCAGCATCTATACGGGACCCATGTTTATACCCGGTAGTAAATGCTCAACAAGCTTCGAAGATTATTTTGTCGATAGTTTCAAAATTGAGGGACAGAATACTATTGAGAATACAAGCGCAACCAATGAAAAAGAATGGAAGGTGACAGTAACAGATGGTAAAATTACTAACATGCATTCGGGTGCCTGGGAAATGTGGAATAGTACAAAAACCCACAGACAAGTAGAAGGCAACGGAACTCCCCGATATCCACTGGACGATATATTTCATATCACCGGAAGCACTGTTGCTACAGCATCTAATGGTAATAGGTGGGAAGCATTAATCGTCGATCCTCTGGTGAAAAAAATTGGCTGTCATTGGATAACGAAAGGGAATATTGAAATTTCAAAAAACAATATCAAGGCAAAACTTGACTATGGTGATGGCACCTGTGATAATGAGGCAACTATTACGATAAACGGGGTTTCTTATAATATCACCCTACACAAATAAAATTGTTGTTGATTTGTTAAAAACTATTTAACTTCACGACAGTTTTCATAGGGTACGGATTAAAAACGGGCTTGGGTATCTACCCTGGCCCAATTTTTTTAGGATGGTATTACCTTGAATTCAAACCCCTTTTTTGAGAAATGTTGCAACACTCTTGGAAGTGCGTAGTTGAGCCTTGGGAAAGCCTTTACACTATCATGAAAAACAATGACATTTCCAGGTTCTGCGTTATTTACGACGTTTAAATAACATCCTTCTTCTGATAGCTTTTCATCGAAATCACCACTTAGCACGCTCCACATAATAATTCTAAAATTAAAGCGATTACCGCCCAGGGCTTTTATCTGGAACCTGGTTATTCTTCCATAGGGTGGCCTGAAAAGATCAGAGTCTATTATTTTGGCTGCCTTCTCGATATTTTTTAAATATTGGCCGTCCTTTACCCGCCATCCATTTAAATGATCAAACGTATGATTTCCCGGCCTGTGTCCCTGTGAAATCATTTCCTTGTATGTTTCAAAATGTTGCTGAACATTATTGCCTATACAAAAGAACGTTGCGTGAGCATTATATTTTTTAAGTTCTGCAAGCACGAAACGAGTGACTTCAGGATGAGGGCCGTCATCAAATGTGAGATACAATGTTTTACCCCCGGCCGGAAGGTTCCATACGCATTGAGGATACAATTTTTTTACGACCAACGGCGTTTTTACGAGATAAATCATTCAGAAATTAATTATTGCTGTTAAGCTTTCTTGTGGAAACCACATCCTATAATCTCAAAAACCCTTTTAAACGAAATTTATGAAATTAAAAAACATTCTGCTCGCATCTACGGCAATATTCTTTGTAGCTGGTATTTCAGCATGCAAGAAAAGCGCCCCGGATAATGCAGACCCGGGGATCGAAACGACGTTTGAGCTTAGTGGTGACGCTGCAATATCTGACAATCTAAATTCCGATGCAGAATTTGTCTTTACTGAAACCGCAATAGACAATAATTTGACTCAAAACACACCCATGAATGGAGCAGGTTCAACGAACGTGCTAGGCTGT
>JBDSGZ010000209.1:0-5465 GCA_039918735.1 Ginsengibacter sp. | reverse complement strand
AATGGTTCTGAAGTGTTAAGTTTTTGCACCCATGTCGCACCATTTTGCCAGACCTCTACGGGAATTTGAACGGTTCCTGTTTTACCGCTCTTCGTTTCATAGTCAAGGTAAACAGGCATCACCATGCGATCGAGGTTTTGTATATAAATTAGTGATCCATCCGCCGGATCATTGTTCACGTAACTGACACTCGTTATCGCCTGGTCCAACTTGTAATTTTCTATGAACATTCCTTTCCAAAACCAGCCAAGATCCTCTCCTGCAGCGTTTTCAATAGTCCGGAAAAAATCCCAGGGCGTTGGATGTTTATAAGCCCATGCAGCTATGTAACTCCGAAATGCATAATCAAATCTTTGTTGCCCTAAAATTTCGTTTCTCAGCAAGTTGAGAGCATATCCGGTTTTAGTATAAAGTGCGGTACCAATATTTCTTTCCTGGATTACATCGGGCGTGTTCATCATTGATTCACTTCCCGGTCCAAACATGTATTTATAATACACGTTTTTATCAACAGGTAAATCCTTGTACTCTCCGTTGTTAAAATCGTCTGCTGAAATAGAGTTAAGAAATGTATTGAAACCTTCATCCATCCATCCGTACTTTCTTTCATTACTTCCAACTATCATAGGAAACCAGGTATGCCCAAATTCATGATCGGTAACGCCAAAAAGGCCACTGCCCATGGCTCCGTATCCACAAAAGACAATACCGGGATATTCCATCCCACCAACGTTGCTTGCCACATTTACAGCCGTATTATAAGGGTACTCATACCATCTTTTAGAATAATTTTCAAGAGACGCCTTCGTGTATTCCGTCGATCTTCCCCAGGCTGAATCGCCAGATGATTCAAGAGGATATACACTCATTGCCAGTCCCTTTCTTCCTGAAGGAAAATTCATTCTTGCCGCATCCCATATAAATGCTTTCGAAGCTGCCCAGGAAACATCCCGGGCATTGTCTAACTTGAAATGCCAGGTCAGACTTTTTTTCTGCGTTCGGGAAGCTGGGTCATTTATTTCGAATGCACTTCTGATCATTACTGTTTTGTCACTTTGCTTCGCCTGCTGCAAGCGCTTAATTTGCGTTTCCGTGAGAACCTCCTGTGGATTCTGAAGCTCTCCCGAACCAACAACGATTAGATCCGCAGGTACAGTAATTGAGTAATCAAAGTCTCCATAATCAAAATAAAATTCACCTGCTCCCAGGTAAGGCAAGGTATTCCAGCCCTCTATATCATCATAGACACACATTCTTGGATACCATTGTCCAATGGAATATATCTTTCCGTTGCTAGTGCTAAGAATACCTGTCCTATCCGATCCGTAAACAGGAATTAAAAAAGAAAAATCAATTTTAAACTTGACCGAGCCACCATTTGCCGGTAAAGGTTTGTCGAGGAGAATCTGCATCCGGGTATCAGAAGTAACCGTTTTCAAATCTGTAGGTGAGGTAGTATTTTTCCCTTGAGCTATCAATTTTACAGAAGTAATATCGTAGCCGCCATTGAAGTTAGAATTTACGTCGCCATAGCGGCTGCGCCTTGTAGCGGGCATCTTGGCCTGGCCGCGGGAACTCAGATTGTAAAGATTTTGATCCAGGTATAGCCATAAATAATGAAGTTCATTTGGACTATTGTTCACGTATGTAACTGTCACGACGCCCGAAACCTTGTCTCTGACATCGTCAAGTGAGGCTTCAATTTTATAACTCGCATTGTTTTTCCAATATTTGGGACCTGGCTGGCCATCTGCAGACCTGTACTCATTTACAGCCGATGGATAAAAGTTTGGAGTGAACATCTCATGGGCATCATAAACACAGCTATCTGTCTGGGCAAACCCGGAAGAATAAATTGAAACCAGGGCAACGATCAGCCACTTTTTTGAAAACATACTCATAATTTTCATCTTTTTATTTTTACCAAGACAGCAAAAAATCAACCAGTTAAAATCCTGGTCCAATTCATCAGTTTAGTTTCCTGAAGAGTTCCCTGCCTTCCGATTTAATTTTTTGGTCGTCCGGGGTATTATCGGGTAATGAAATCATCACTGAGAGATTTTGTTTAGCTAAATCATTGTTGTCCTTTTTTTCGTATGCTTTTGCCAGGGAAAGGTAGTTTAGAACGAACGTAGGGTTCAATGCTTTTGATTTCTCAAAACACCTGATAGCATCATCTACCGTTGCGTCAGCAAAGGCTCCGAAGAAAACTTTCACAGCAGTTTTTTGGAAATAATTTAAAGAGCTCACCTCATAGTACCATTTTCCGAGAATAAACCAGGCTTTGTAATTGGAAGGGTCAGCCTTAATTGCCCGGTCAGCGTAGATCTTAATATTCTTAACTGCCGAAATTTTTTCTTTTCCTCCGCGCTCCATCGCCTCCCTACCCATCATCAACGCCATTACAAAATTGGCCTCAGAACTTTGTTGATTCAGCCTAAATGCAGTCTCCGCATAAGTTTTTGCAGATGTATAAAAGGTCGCCTGCTTTTTTTTATCATCATTATACCTGGCCCCGATACGGCTGCTGAGTTCGCTGGCCTTGCAATTGGCAACAAGATTGTCGGGGCTTATTTTCAACACCTCTTTATACTTAGATACCGCCTGCTCGTCGTTCATCGTAGATTCATAGTTGGCAGCCTCTTTCAAAAGCCCGGAAATGTCCTGCGCATGGACAAACTGAAACGAGAGAAGAAAGAATAGCTGAATGAAAAATTTCATAAATAAATTTCAAAAGTAGAGAGACTCAATATTCTTTATGATAACTAACGATTGCAGATCCCTCCATTCCTTCAATCGGAGGATGCATTTTTTGTATGGAAATATGAATAGACCTGGCTTCGGGAAATGTTTTATAAATGTCATTCCCTATTTGCATTAATAACGTTTCAAGCAAGGGTGTGGGTTCTTCCATCCTGATCTTGATAATGCGGTATATCTCAACATAGTTAATGGTATGATGAATGGAAGTGATTACAGATTCAGCTTCATGAAATTCTGCGGAAGCGTTGACAACGTAGTCATTTCCCAATATTTTCTCTTCCTCAAAAATTCCGTGAAATGCATGGAATTTGAGTTCATGTAATTGGACCTTAATCATATTTTTCTTAACGAAGCCAGGTTATTGCATTGGGGCTAACCGGGTTTTTCATTTTCATTTAGAGGCATCATAAACTTATCAGAAGGAACCGGGTTCTCAAGTGTGCTGAGATATCTCTCAGCGTCTATAGCAGCCATACACCCTGTACCCGCCGCCGTCACAGCCTGGCGATAAATTTTGTCCTGGAGATCGCCACATGCGAAGACGCCTTCAATATTTGTTTTTGTGCAATCCGCCAATGTTTTTACATAACCTGAATCATCCATTTCAAGCCACCCTTTAAAAATCTCGGAATTCGGCTGATGGCCAATAGCAACAAAATAGGCACTGACCGGAATGACTTCTTTCTTCCCGGTTTTGTTATTTACTATTCGCACTGAATCTACTTTTGAATCACCGAGAATTTCATCCACTTCGGTATTCCAATAGACTTGTATGTTGGAAGCATTTAACACCCGTTGCTGCATGATCTTGCTGGCTCTCATTTCATCCCTTCTTACAAACATATGCACATGATTACAAATTTTACTGAGGTACAAGGCCTCCTCCGCTGCTGTATCACCGGCTCCAACAATACAAACATCTTTTCCTTTAAAGAAAAAACCATCGCACACGGCGCAAGCGCTTACACCGCGACCGTTGAGCCGCTGTTCACTTTCAATACCCAGCCACATCGCACTGGCGCCTGTTGCCAGGATAATGGAATCTGCTTCGATCCAAAGTTCCTCATCAATTTGCACCTTTAAAGGACATGCTGAAAAATCAACCTCTGTCGCAAGCCCGTACCTGATATCTGCACCCATTCTCCGGGCCTGTTTCTCAAAATCGATCATCATTTCCGGCCCCTGGACTCCATCTGGATAGCCGGGATAATTTTCGACTTCAGTGGTAATAGTGAGTTGGCCGCCTGGCTGAATTCCCTGGTAGATCACCGGTTTCAGATTTGCCCTGGATGCATATATAGCCGCCGTGTATCCGGCAGGACCCGAGCCTATGATAAGGCATTGCACATGTTCGTTTGTTGTAGCCATTTTTCTAGTATGATCAAATTTAGTGATTTTGATGATTTTACACCGCCTTTGTGTTTTTGGAAAACCTAAATTACTTATTTGGGAATGACAAGAGTTTTATAAACTGAGGCATAGCCGCAGAAGGCGCCCAGAGCACCATTGCTAATGTTGCCCAGGACTTTGTTTGGCGATGCAAATGGATTGCCAATGCTTTGATAAGCGAACTCCATCGTCAACCAAAAAGTATATGAGGTACGATCGATATTGCTCAATTTTAATGTGACCGTATCTCCGCGATGGAAAAAATTATCGTCAAATGGAACGGGATCGTTTCGGTCAAGGCCTGGGTCAAGTCTTAAATCGTATGTTGTGCCATCAATGAGCTGATCATCAAAAACAGAATTCGAGCCGGGAAGAAATGCGCCGCTATTCTGACGCATGAAATACCTTATATAATTACCCAGTCCCAGCGGATCTGTCGCTCTTACAAAAACTACAACTTTGGAGGAATCAGTTGTGAAAGGAGCAGGTTTCCACCAAAGTGAATCGATCTTTTTTGATAGCGCCGGTATAGTTGTTTGAGACCTGTATTCCTTTCCACCACTTAACACTTTAAGTTCATAACCCGTGGAAAGCTTTCCGATAAACGCATTACCTAAGTTTGAAGTGTCAACCGAATAATAGAAAAACTGAATCCCACCCGCAGAGTTCGTCGAATATTCTTTCAATTTCTGAGTCCTATTATTATCGGAAAGAAAGACCTCTGCATCATGTACAAAAGCATTTTCAATTAACTCAGGTGTAATCTTACTGTAATAATCAACACTTTTTGAAAGAATGACCATCGGGGAACGTCCGTTTTCAATAGAGGCATCCACTACCAGAAGATCTGGCACTTCTTTTAAGTTAAACTCTATATTTTTCTCGCACGAGGCTATTAGCACGCAGGCGAGAATCAATAAAATAGTTTTCATATTGGTTACAAATTTATTAAATACCGGATGTAATCGATCTGCCAGGGTTATGAATTGGCAGAACGATTCTTCCAAGGCAAAAAAATAGCCACCTTTTCAGATGGCCATTAAAAAATCAAACAAAGATGTTTAACCTAAATATGCTTTAAGGGCGCTGCTATAGCGGGCCTTTTGAAGCCGCTTTATAGCTCTCTCTTTTATTTGGCGAATGCGCTCTTTTGTGAGATCATACTTTTGCCCAATTTGTTCGATAGTTACCCCATTTTCGCCATCAAGGCCAAAATAAGCGTTAACTATCTCTGCTTCGCGGGGGCTCAAAGATTTTAAAACCCGGCGGATTTCATTCTTTAATGAATCGTGCATCACGTCTTCATCAGTTTC
>JBDSGZ010000208.1:0-4264 GCA_039918735.1 Ginsengibacter sp. | reverse complement strand
CAAAGATGGGGATCCTAATATCATGATTGCAGGTTTGCGTGCTGCCCGGCAGATCAGTAAAAATATATTACCTGTTATATCGTCCCTGGTTAATGATAGTGATCCACAAGTGAGGAGGGAATGTGCAATTGCGCTTCGTCATAATAAATCTCCTGAAGCTCCGAAGCTTTGGGCAACACTTGCCATGCAATATAAGGGCGACGACAGGTGGTACCTGGAAGCTCTTGGCATAGGCGCCGATCGTCAGTGGGATCCGTTCTTCCAAGCATATCTTGCGCAAAACGGGCAACCTCTTGAAACGCATGCTGGCCGGGATCTTGTATGGCGTTCGCGGGGCGTTAATAGCCTGGCCTATCTTGCTAAACTTGCTTCTGATTCAAGTGATTCATTGAAGTCGCGTCTCAGGTACTTTCGTTCTTTTGATTTTCATACGGGGCCGGAAAAATCACAAACCCTCCTGAAGATGCTGGCTGATAATAAGTCAGACAATACTGATTTCAATCTATTGGTTTTACATGACCTTGATCCGGCAGTAGCGCAGAAATCATCGATAGCAAAAGCTGCTCTTGAAAAAGTATTACGGGCGACTTACGGTAGTCCTGCTTATATCAACCTTGTAAGACAGTACAAGCTAAAGAGCGAAAATCCACGACTGCAGAAGTTGGCTCTTGCCAAGTATAACGAGCCCGAAGGTGTAGAAGCAGTGCGGTTATTGATTGAATCAGGCGATAAAGATGTGTTGAAAAAAATGCTCTCACAAAGTCATGGAGATAGCGCTTCAATGTTTATTACTGTATTGGGAAAAACCGGGTATACAGAAACCATCGATCTATTACAGAATGTGCTTTTATCAAATAGTTACGACACGGGTATGCGAAGCAAAGCCGCACAGATGATCGGGAAAAGCTATGGTGGGGAAGACCGTGTGATTGATTTATTAAAAAATAATATGGTGCCCACGAACTACATTCCTGCGGTAGTGAATAGTGTGAAAGAGGGGCAGCGTAGCGGTATTTACAAGCAAGCGATCACTTATCTGCCTGGCGCAAGTAAGGTGGAAACAAAACCTGTTCCTACAATCGCATCGCTGATGGAGTTAAAAGGCGATGCAGGGAAGGGAATGAAAGTTTTTCAAACAGTGTGTTCGGTTTGTCACCAGGTAAAAGGAAATGGAACAGACTTTGGGCCGAAGCTTTCCGAGATAGGTTCAAAGTTACCTAGAGAAGCATTGTTCAAATCGATCATAAGTCCTTCTTCTGCCATTTCGTTTGGTTATGAAACCTCGCAGCTAAATTTAAAAAATGGAACCAAGGCCACAGGAATTATTTTTAATAAAACTAAAGATGAAATTGATCTTAAATATCCCGGAGGCACGAATCAGCAATTTCAAATAAATGATGTAAAAAATATAAAAGAATTGCCGAATTCACTGATGCCGGAAATGTCCGAATCCTTATCAAACCAGGAAATTGCAGACGTTGTGGAATATTTGAAAACACTGACGAAGAAATAATAATTACCTTAAGTTTAAAAAATGAACATCAAACTCATGCATAGCGTCAAAAATTATTCCCTCTTTATTCTTTGCGCGGTAACATTATTTTTTGTTTCCTGCAATTCTTCTAAGAATTCAACAAACAATGAAAGCAGCGGAAAACAAAAAAATAAGATTGTATTCATTGCAGGTCCCGCGAGCCACGGCAGAGGCGAGCATGAATACAGAGGCGGCTGCAACCTGCTTGCAAAACTGCTGAATGAAAATGGGAACAATGTTGAGGCGGTAGTGTACGATGGTAAATGGCCAAATGATCCGACTGCATTTGACGATGCAAAAGCGATTGTTATCTATTCCGATGGGGGAGAAGGCCACATGATTATTCCTCACATGCAGGAGATGGATAAATTAATGAAGAAAGGAGTGGGGCTTGTATTGCTGCATTATGCCGTAGAGATTCCAAAAGGTGAGCTGGGAAATTATTTTTTGAATTGGGTAGGTGGCTATTTTGAAACCTACTGGTCAGTAAATCCATACTGGACGCCGACGTTTGACAAACTACCAAAAAATGAAATCACGAGAGGCGTAAAACCTTTTTCAATAGATGACGAATGGTATTACCATATGCGCTTTCCTGAAAACATGAAAAATGTAACGCCGATATTAGTTGCAGTGCCACCGAAATCAACTTTAGACCGTCCTGAAGGCTCACACGAAAACAATGCTTTCGTCCGTGCTGATGTTGACAAAGGCATCCCGCAAATAATGGCATGGAGTTTTGAGCGCCCGGACGGTGGACGGGGCTTTGGATTTACTGGTGGACATATGCACAGGAATTGGATGAACGACGATTATCGTAAACTAGTGCTCAATGCGATTCTATGGTCTGCAAAAATCAAGGTACCTACAAATGGATTCAATTCACCAACACCCACCCAAAGCGAGATGGATGGCTTGTTGTATAAAGCAAAATAGAAGTATCATTGAGTTTATCGGTATGCTCGAAGAAAAAGCAGCCAATCACGAATCTCCAATCCGTTTTATCAATATCATCCCAACCCGCGTCCTGCATGGGTTTGCATGTAATTCTTGTCATGCTAACTATCCAAAATTGATATTAGCAAACTGGGCCAAAGCTGTGATAGTTTTTGATAATTGCAGAACATTTCTTCACGTATGAAAATCTATTTTTATATCCACGAATTTTCGTAGTTCAAGTAGTTAGCGAAAAGCAACGCTAAGCAGTAGTCGTTAAATCGCCTGTTTCAACAGGCGATTTTTAGTGAAAGAATTAATTGGTGCAAATGATTCCGACAAGAAAGTCCTTTTTATTGTTGTCTCTTTTTCTTGAAATCGAACGGTTCGGCAGAAACAGCTGGCGATTTCCGGGTGAGCGAACGAAACAACCGATTTGCTAAAACAATTCCCCTATGCACTACTATTTGTCATTCAATTATCGACGGGCAGACAAGAGCTTATAGAGAGTCGTAAAAGAAAGGTCAAAATTGTGAATGAAATATCGTGGCGGGCGTCAGCGAATGAATTTCAGTCCTCGTTTCATCTAGGCTCATCAGACACTTTCATTGCACGAACGGGAAGATTATTCAGATGGAGGAACGGAAGCGGTGGAAGATCCTGACAGGGTTACAATTCATGAGGGATGTTCGATTAGGGAAACGTTGGTGCCGCAAATAAAGTAAGCAATGGATTCTATGAGCAAAAGATCCACGTTTTGCAGAAAATGGATTTATTAAGAATTATCGGGATGCCCCTATGCCAATTTTTTTTTTAAAAATCGAAGCTAAGATACCAATTAGAAGATTTTGTCTACTCCGAAATATTTTACAGCTTACTTTTTTTGGGAAAGCCCAAGTTACAAGCCGCTGTTTACACTTGACTTATATTGATGAGGGCTTTGTCCTACATGATCTTTAAAGACTTTGCAGAAGTGTGAGTCGGAATTGTAGCCACACATATTTGCGATATAAGAGACTGATTTATCCAATTCAATCAGAAGTTTACACGCGTGAGCAATTCGTAGTTTAGTCAGATACTGGAAGAATGTCATTCGGGTACGTTTTTTGAAAAACCGGCAGAAAGAAGGAACGGTCAGGCATGCTACATCTGCCACCTGTTGGAGCGTTATTTGCTCGTTAAGGTTGTGTTTAATAAAATCAAGCACGTCATTCATCCGGTCGGGTGTACTGGGCACAGCAGCCGGATCATCATTCAGAATGTAGGTTTTTTCAGTTGATGTTGCAATCATGTACATGATGCGTAGCAATCCCTCCACCTTATCAAATCCCGTTTTGGAAGTGAGGGAAACAAGTTTTTTTACGATCTGATTTTTTGTTTCGCCATGAATACAAATTCCTCTCTTTGACTGATCAACCATTTCCTTTAAACATTCCATTTCTTCAAGATGATTGAGCATTGGCTCAAACAACTGAGGATGTATATAGGCGATGATAGACCTGGAAATCATTTTTGGATCTTCCTTGTAATAAGAAGGATCACTCAGCCAGACGTGAGGAACATGTGATCCGATAAAAACCAAATCACCAGGCCCACAGTCCGAGACATTGTTACCTATGATCCTTTTTCCAAAACCGTCCAGTATAAAATTCAATTCGAATTCGAGGTGTGAATGAAAGGATGGCTGACCATGATGTGGTGAATAAAAGTACTTTTGTTCTCTCAATTCAACGTGAAGGAAGTTATTAATAAATGGAGTAATCTGGGTTTCAAATAACTTCATAATTTCAATAA
>JBDSGZ010000207.1:0-8694 GCA_039918735.1 Ginsengibacter sp. | reverse complement strand
GTTGCAGCGTGGTCGTAAAGGGTCATCCTGGTCATTCTGAAACTTCAAGGTTGGTGGCTGGTGCAATCATGAAAGCCATAGAAAAATGTCAAATGCCCAACAGTGTTTTTCAACATGTTGATGCTCCAGGGTTTGGTCCCGAAAGTTTTGATATAGGCAAAAAACTGGTGCAGCATCCCGCAACGGCTGCAGTCGGATTTACCGGATCTCTGTCAGGCGGAAAAGCATTGTACGAATATTCTCATGCAAGGTCAATTCCAATTCCTGTGTTTGCGGAGATGGGAAGCATCAACCCTGTAGTTTTTTTCCCAGATACCTTAAGCAAAAATGCTGATTCGCTGGCAAAGATGTACTCCGGATCTATCACTGTTGGTATGGGACAATTTTGTACCAATCCAGGATTGATGATTGCAATAGAAAGTGAGTTCCTCAATACTTTTCTGCAAAAATTGGGAGACGAAGTTTCAAGTTTTCAGCCTGCAAAAATGTTACACGAAGGCATTCAAAAAGACTATGCTGAAAAACTTAAAAAAGCACTAACACAGAAAGGCGTCGATCTCGTTACAGTTTCAAAGGACAAGTCTAATGGATCTGATGCAGATGCTTCCATTGCATCGGTATCCGCAGAAACATTCCTTAAAAATCCATTTTTGCGCGAAGAGATTTTCGGACCTTATTCTTTAATGGTTAAGTGTAAAAGTGCAGACGAGCTTCAGAAGGTTTGGTTGTCTCTATCCGGGCAGCTTACAACTTCGGTGATGGGCACGGATGAAGATTTGATGAAGCACAAAGAGATTATAAATTCAGCTCAACAACTGGCGGGGAGAATAATTTTCAACCAGGCACCTACAGGGGTTGAAGTTTGTGCAAGTATGATACACGGTGGCCCTTTTCCCGCTACCACTGATAGCCGTTTTACATCAGTGGGAACCACGGCAGCAAAGCGTTGGGTACGGCCTATCTGTTTTCAAAATTGTCCCGAATTTTTATTGCCAGTTGAATTGAAAAATGCAAATCCCAAAAAGATCTGGAGAACGATAAACGATCGGATGGAAAATGGCGATGTGGGCTAATGCTTATGAATCAAAGAATCGTTCCTTCTATGGAGTCGAACGCTCGGCAACTGAGTTTGTGAGAGTGCCAATGTCATCAACGGTAATTGAAATTTCATCGCCGATCATCAAAGTGAAATCATTCGGAGGAATCATTCCTGTTCCAGTCATTAGATAGGCTCCTTTTTCAAAATCATATTCCCTGAATAAATATTCAACAAGCTCGGTGAAATTTCTTTTCATCTTGTTCAATTGGATTGCATTCTCAAAAATGGTTGCAGCATTTCTCCTGATCATTATTTTGATTTCTGTTTCCAGGGAAATAGGATGCTCAGGAACGAATAACGAGGGGCCAAGAGCGGCGCTGTTATTGTAAACTTTCGCCTGCGGCAGATACAAAGGATTTTCTCCTTCGATATCACGTGAACTCATATCATTGCCAATTGTGTACCCCTGTATATTTCCTTTTGAATTAATAAACAAGGTAAGTTCCGGCTCAGGTACATTCCATTTCGAATCCTTTCGGATGAAAACTTTTTTATTGGGTCCAACCACTCTATGAGGAAGCGCTTTAAAAAACAATTCTGGTCTTTCAGCATTATACACCATACTGTAGAAATCGGCTCCTCCCGCATTTTTTGACTCCTCCATCCGCGCATCACGGCTTCTTAAATAAGTAACTCCAGCCGCCCAAACTTCCTGGTTCCCAATCGGCGCCAGTATTGAGTTCTGCCATGATTTGTCTTCTATCGCTGTCTTTCCCAGTATGCAATCTTTTAAATAACTGAATAGCTCATCACGGTTCACAAGCTGATCCCAATCTTCTTCTAATAAAAAAAATTCATCGTTATTGGAAACGTATATACCAGATGTTGTTTTATATAAGTTCATTTTTAAAATTTACCAGTTTTTAACTTCATCAAGGTCAACTTGCAATAATTGCTTTGCTAATTCTTTCAGCTCCGGATAATTTCCTGTAAAGTGAATGACCGCCTGGTGATATTGTTGCGAATCTCCAGGTTTTAATTCAGTCGCTGGTGATGAAGATTCAATCTCATAAAAAGGACCGAGCTGGCTTCCATCTGCCAGGGGGCCATCGTTGTAGGAATTAATTACATCACCTTTGTATGGCTGCTTTTGAAGTTCCCATTTCGAATTGACGTAGTCTTGATCTGGATGCACCTCGGGTTTAAGAATCGTGAGAACGTTATTTTGAAAATCAAAACTTCCGACAACCGGTTTTGCTATTTCGGGTGCTATCCCAAGTTTACCTCTCGATTTGCCATCGCACCGGAAAAACAAAACGCTGTCTTTAATCAATAGCCGATCCGGGGGAATATCACCAAAATAATTTGAAGTGATAAAAGATTTCGCATTGGGTTTCGGATAAAAAGGAATGATCACCTTGGTTTCTTCTGTAGGATTCATCATACTTAAAAGCCAGATAGAAAGAAGACCGCTTTCCTTTCTCCAAACATCATCGCCCGCATTTATCAGACTGTTATTTGACCTGTAAGCCACGAACTGAATACCAGCAGGGATCTCTATTCCAAGTGCCTCTTCTGCCGAGCTTTTATTTAGCAACTCGACCTCCCGGATAAGTTGAAATTGGAAAACAAATCCTGAATAGTTAGTAAGAATGCTCCGTTTGGAAAAAGTTACCGACAAGGAATCGGATTGGGTGACATCAAATTTCTCTGTGTCGATTACCGGGGGCACCAGCCAGTTTTTTATATTAAAGGAATCAGCCTTCTTAAAGTACAGTGAAAATTGCCCCCCCTCTGGACCAAGCCACAGGCGCTCTTCTCCACCAACCGGATTGAATTGTGGCTTTCTTTTTCCAGATTCAATTAACCCATAATTGATCCAGCCATACCCTAATCCGTTGTTGCCAGATGCTGAACTTGTCATAACTCTTCCCTGGTCATCGGCGCTAAGCAATACCCTGGAATCACCATTGTGCAACTCTATCACATTATTCAAATGCGTTCGCAAAAAATTGGCGTCATAACCGTAGGTCCCCTTAGGGAACACATCCTCAACGCTTTTTTTAGTTACGCTGTTTGAATTACAACCAAATGAAATGATCATAGACACTAACAAGGCCGGAGATGATATTCGCATGAAGAAAAAGTTTTAATCTTTAATTTTTATCAAAGTTTGTTTTCCCGATTTAGCGAAGCCGAAGATACTTCCATTAAACAAATTTTTGCAACTCTTCTTTCATGATTTAATAGTAAGAGTAAACGTTCATTTATCTCACACAGAAAGTATTCCGCTTACGTCTGAATTCTGTTAATCGGCATCTAAGGTATTTGTGTTGTAAACAAAACGTCTTTTTATTGCGAGTACATCCTTAATTTTAACCTGCTTTAAGAATCACGTTCTTCCCGTATATAAAAAAATAATGTGAGAACCATCCCCCACGCCAACACTTCAAATTTTTATGTCCCTAAAGATTCATAGATTTTCCTGGAAGAAATTCATAAAGGTGTCGGCGATAATTTTAGTTGTTTTAGCTGCAGCGGTTGCGTGTCTTGATTTCTGGTTTGTGAAGAATGCTAATAAACTGTTGATTGACCTGGTGGAGCAGAACTCAGACGGAAAATTAAAACTTCAATTGTCGAAAGCCACTTTCGATATTTTTAAAGATGAAGTTCATATTCACAAGGCAAAAATTTCGTCTACAGCAAAAAACAAAAACTCTGTAACTTACAACGTCGGTTTCCGTGAGGCCGTACTACATACTAATTCGCTTTGGTCTTTTCTCATCGACAAATCCCCGCAAATCAAAGGATTGGAATTATACGATCCGGTTATCGAAGTTTTTAATCATAACAGGGACAGCCGATCTACCGACTTTAAAAGTTTATCACTTACATTAGAAATGGGTAAAATTTATAACTCGATACAGGACGCAGTTAGCTCCCTGGATACACGTTCCATTTCCATTTTCAATGCGAAATTGATACTGCACAATGAAGCTTCTGAAACCAGGGCACCTCTTGCATTTTCTAATCTTTATTTTTCACTCAAGCGACACGACAATCCGGCCAATCCAACAGGAAATATTATAGAAAATAGCGACATCTCATTCAGCTCTACTGACCAGGATATAATGCTGACCGACGGTATTCATAAATTAAAGTTTAGAAGCCTTTCCATTCACCAGGCAAGGAATCTGATACTTGACAGTTGCACGATTACCGCGTCTTCAGCCGGAGCTTCCGGTAACAGTTTCGATATCTTTTTTAAGAGGTTAGCGTTGAAAGGAGTTGACTTCAATGCGTTATATAGCAACGGTCTCATAAAAGCTGATTCGGTTTATTGCATTAGCCCTTCTTCTGATTTCGTTTTTAATTCAGACACGACTGCAAAAAGTTCGGGTCCGAAAATACCCGACTTCAAAAGAATTTTACAGGAATTTTCAGGAAACCTACAATTAAATTTTCTTGGAGTTTTTAATGCCGGCTTGCATTTTAGTATCAATGGAAATAATAAACTTACAAACATCAAAGCGGGGAATTTAAATTTCCAAATAACGGATCTCCGGGTCAATCCCGACTCTGCGAAAATTGTTTCAATAGGTACTTTTGACCTGACTATAAAAGGTTATCAACTATATAATGGCGACAGTTCCGTCATCTATTCCTTCGATGGTGTGCAATTCGCAAACAACCAGCTATTACTCAACAATTTTTCCATGCACACTGCACCGGGTGCAAATAAGATGCGAAGTTTCAGAGACTACCGGATGCGATATTTTGAGCTGCTCGGTGTGGAGTGGAGTGATCTATTTTTTCACCAAAATTTAAAAGCGACCGAGGCCATTTTGCATGACCCTGTTTTGAATTACAGAAAGGCTGAACACGTTGATATTTCAAAGAAGGCAATTCTTTTCAATTCAAATCACACCTTCGATGATTTTATGGAAATTGAAAAACTTAAAATTATCAACGGAAAAATCAATATTACCTGGAGTGACAATAACGCTTTGCAACTGGAAGACATCGACGCTTCTCTTTTTGCTGATAACATAACAGATTACAAACATGTGAAACTTCAGAAGGATGTACAATCTATATCTTTCCGGAGTGGTTACCTGCGGCTTGGCGAGATCACTGCACAATTACGCGATGTAAGTTTTAACTCTGGTGACGATATCCAGCTCGGTGAAGTGATTGTAAAAAACAAGCAGGAAGAAATCAGTTCCAGGATCAGTCACGTCTCCATCAAAAATATCTACAACACTTCAGAAAATAACTTTGTTGTTGAAGGGCTTGGATGGGATAATGGAGAGATATCCATTCAGTCCCTACCTCGCATGCAGACTGGCAATGGCAAAACCTCTTTCCAATTAAAAGACATTTCAGGAAGACAAACTCAATTTAAATTTTCGAATGAAAAAAATGAATTGAATGCATTTGTTGAAGAGCTGCATGTCAGTAATTTCGAAAGAAATAATGCCAGGCAAAATTTCTTAACCGGCTTTTCAATTGCCGGGAAAGAGATGAATGGAGTAGCAGCTTCCTCTAAATTTCATGCTTCCGGTTTTTCCCTTTCTGACCGCTATCAAAAATTCTCTGGAGTTACATTTAGCAATTCAGGAGAAGGCGGAGTTGCGAATGTTGCAATGTCTTTGATGGAGATGAGTGGCGACTTTAATAACCTCTTCAAAGATGATCGACATTTAGATTATGTGTTAATAAAAACGCCCGTGATTGATTTTCAAAAAAATCAGGAGGCATTTCTAAAATCTACTGAAGCCAATTTCTCAATACCTAAAATTCGAATTGATCACATCCTTTTAGAAAACCCCGTTCTCCACTTGTCTTTCATAAAGGATGGTATGGCCAATACTATAAGTTTTCCAGAACCAAAAGAGGCGACGATGAAGATAGATTCTTTACAGCTTTCTCCTGGCCAAATAACCATCGGCGATATTATTGTAAAGACTCAGAACGCTGAAATATCGAAAGGGGATGATACTTTATTGAAGGTGGATAATGGATTAGATATTGAAATTTCAAAGGTATCTATTCCTTCAGACGAAAGCGTTGCATGGAGCGCAATGATTGACAAGATCAGCCTGAATAATAAACAGGGTTTTACTTTTCCTCTAAAGCAAAATAAAATTCTACTGCATGACATGTATATAGGCGACTACCTTGTTTCGGCTAAGACGATAAAAGATCCACGATCTCTTTTTCAAACAAATTCTTCAGCATGGTTCCGCACTTCCTACGCCCGGTACACTACTGAAAAATCCATCATCCAGGGCTTTAAGGTCAAATATAATTTTGATGGGAAGATCATGACTCTTGATTCTGTAAATTATAATCCTACGCTATCGGCGACCGAAACCTCTGTTAATTATCCTAAACAAGCGAACTATACAACATTTAGCCTGGGGGGAGGCACACTGCAAGGTTTTGATCTGGGCAAATTTATTGGACGCGATTCACTTGTTATCAGGAAAGCGGTGCTCACAAGGCCTTCAATCAATGTGCTCCGTTTAAAATTTCCAACTTCCCAAAGAAAAAAAATGTTTATCGAGCAGATAAATTCGATTTCAATTCCTGTGGCAATCGATGAGATCATCGTTGATGACGGTAAGGTAAACTACCTCGAAAAAAATGAAAAGACCAGGCTGGAAGCAAAGGTTTATTTGACCCATCTCAATGGAAACATTTCCCACATAAATAATTTTAGCAGGAAACAGAGAGATTCTCTTTCGATCAATTTCAACGGCCAACTCCTCGATGCCGCTCCGTTCGATATTTCCATCAGCCAATCTTACACCGATTCTCTGTATGGCTTTGTAATGGATTTACAGATTCAACCAACTTCGCTTTCCATTCTCAATCCTTTATTGACGCCGCTTTCCAGCGTTAAATTCAGTTCGGGATCACTGGATCAATTAAAAATGCATGCAGTGGGAAATGAAAATTTTGCCTACGGAAAAATGGATTTCTATTATCGCGGACTTAAAATTCAGTTGTTGAAAAATGACGTGTTCACTCAACCAACTTTTTTTAAGAAGGTCGAAAGCGCATTGGTCAATGCCTTTCTTTTGAAAACAGAAAACAACGATAGAATGGGATTGATCTATTTCAGAAGATTGAAAAGCCGCTCATTTTTTAATTACATGAATAAAATCATTTTGAGTGGAGTGAGCACAAGTACCGGGGTCAAAAGAAATAAAAGATTTCAAAAAAATATTTTAAGAGATAAGGTTGGGTTCAAATAAAATCTCCTGAGTGTAAAGTGAATCACATCATTGAATGTCTCTCTAAACCAAAGTGGTAGGGCATACAAAATTCGTCACGGGAATTTCTGCTTCTTCTTTAATCTCATTAAATCCTCCTGAGACATTGATAACATTATCATATCCCCTGGATTTCAAAATCGATGCAAATATCATTGAGCGATATCCGGATGCGCAATGCAAATAATTGTTTGAATTTTTTGAAACTTTCAACATGCTTTCGTTTATAAAATCGAGAGGTGCGCTCTCTGCATTCATCACATGTTCACTAAGGTACTCATCGGGCTTTCTTACATCCAACAAAATTTCGTTTCTATTTTTTTTCAAAACAGAAGCAAGTTCGTTGGCGCGAATCGATTTGATTGTATCCGTTTCTTTTCCGGCAGCCTTCCATGCGTCAATCCCTCCTTCTAAAAAACCAATAGTATGGTCATAACCTACTCGTGCAAGGCGGGTAATCACTTCTTCCTCGCGGCCATTTTCAGCAACAATCAGAATCTCCTGTCTTATATCCGTTATCAATACTCCTACCCACGGCGCAAAATTTCCATCGATACCAATATTTATAGAATTCGGAATAAACCCATCGGCAAATTGTTTTGCATCTCTTGTATCGAGAATCAATGCACCCGTGTCGTTAGCAGCCTCTTCAAATGCACCGGGGCTTAGAGCGATATTTCCACGTTCCATTATATCATCAATGCTTTCATATCCATGTTTGTTGAGCATCACATTCAACGGAAAATAAGCGGGTGGCGGCATCAAACCTGCAGTGACTTCTTTCACAAATTCATCTTTTGTCATGTCAGAGCGCAATGCATAGTTTACTTTCTTCTGATGCCCGAGTGTGTCACTCGTTTCTTTGCTCATGTTCTTTCCGCATGCGCTGCCCGCGCCGTGCGCAGGGTAAACAATTATGTCATCATTCAATGGCATTACCTTATTCCTGAGAGAGTCGAACAAAGTTGCGGCGAGTTCTTCCTTCGTCATATCTGTAGCTTTTTGTGCAAGATCAGGACGACCCACATCACCAATAAACAAGGTATCACCAGAAAACAAGGCAACATCCTTTCCATTCTCGTCTGCCAATAAGTAACAAACGCTCTCCATGGTATGGCCTGGAGTATGCAACACTTTAAAATGCACTTTACCTACCCGGAAGATTTCACCATCCGTAGCAATGTGAGCCTCAAAATCAGGATTGGCTCCCGGCCCGTAAACAATCGGAGCACCGGTTTTTTTACTCAGGTCAAGATGCCCTGAAACAAAATCAGCGTGGAAATGTGTCTCGAAGATATATTTAAGCGTCACCTTATCCCTTCTCAATCTGTCAAGGTATGGTTCTATCTCGCGAAGCGGATCTATAATAAAAGC
>JBDSGZ010000206.1:0-6578 GCA_039918735.1 Ginsengibacter sp. | reverse complement strand
ATACAGGATCTTGCGTTTTATAAGAGAAGATGCAAGTCAGCAATGGACTCCAAATAACACTTTCATGGTTGTGCCAACTACGAACTCAGTCGAAGTGATAGAAAATAACATGCGTTATCTGAAGTTGGAATTACCAGTGAAGCAGGATTTTTCCTGGAAAGGAAATTCGTTCATTGATACTTATTCAAATTACACTGACGTAAAATATCTTGAAGATTGGGATTATATCTATGACAGCGTTGGAATTCCTTTAACGCTTAACTCGCTTTCTTTTGACAGCACAATAAAAGTGATGCAACGCGATGAATTCCTTGGGCAGGATCCTTCGATTTCAGGGACACAATATGCTGAAAAAAATTATGCGCTTGAAAAGTATGCAAAAGGAGTCGGCCTAATTTACCGGGAGTTTCTGCATTGGGAATACCAGGGAGAACAACCTGGCAGACCCGCTTATTATGTGGGTTATGGTGTAACCATGAGCATCACTGATCACAATTAGTTCTATGCCTCAATCATCAGTTCTAAACAAATACCTGGTGAATAAAATTTCTTTGCTGCTTTTTTTATCATTGATTCTCCCGGGTTTAACACATGCACAGTTCACGAAATATATTATTAAGTTTGAGAACAAAACGGGAACTCCATTCAGCATCAATAACCCGACTCAATATTTGTCGCTAAGATCAATTCAAAGAAGAGTAAAACAGCACATTGCAATTGATGAAACAGACTTGCCCATCGTGCCGGCCTACATAGATAGTTTACGCCTGAGCGGCGATGTCACTATTCTTGACCAATCCAAATGGCTCAACCAGGTGTGTATAGAAACCAACGATGGCGCTGCGGTTTCAAAAATTAATTCTTTCAGTTTTGTTGTAAACACGATACCATTGCTGCAACCGCTATTGAGGCAAGCCCCGGAGCATACCAAGTTCAATGAGGAACTCAATACGATTACCACATCGCAGACTTCTTCAGGACTCATGAATTATTTCAGTTACGGCAATACTTCCCGGCAGATTGAAATACACCATGGCGAATACCTGCACAATAATGGATTTCATGGAGAGGGAATGATGCTGGCATTGCTCGACGCCGGTTATTATCACTATCTCTCATTACCTGCCTTCGACAGCGTGAGACTCAATAACCAGATTGGCGAAACCTATGATTTTGTAAACAATGAAGTGAGTGTAGATGAAGACCATCCGCATGTTATGCAATGCTTCTCAATCATTGGCGGAAATATTCCCGGGCAGTTTGTAGGAAGTGCACCTAAGGCCACTTTCTTTCTTTACCGGACAGAAAATGTGTCTGTTGAATCACCTGTTGAAGAGCAATATTGGGCGGCTGCAGCAGAGCGGGCAGATAGTATCGGAGTGGATGTTATTTCTTCCTCGCTGGGATACGGCAAATTTGATAATCCGATTTATGATTATACTTACAGCGATATGGATGGAAATACCACTGTTTGTGCGAAGGCCGCAGATCTTGCCGCAAAAAAGGGAATGATTGTAGTTGTGGCCGCTGGAAACGAGGGAACAAAAAGTTGGCATTTTATTTTAACCCCCGGAGACGCTGACAGTGTGCTCACCGTCGGCGCTGTAAATGCCTCGGGCATCCCTGCAGATTTTAGCAGTTACGGTCCTTCAAGCGATGGCCGGGTAAAACCAACTGTTGCTTCTATAGGTGCTGGGACAGCGCTATCCTCTTCAACCGGTGAAATAGTAGCAGGTAACGGAACCTCATTCGCCACTCCGAACATGGCGGGTCTCGTAACTTGCCTTTGGCAAGCGTTTCCTGACTTTAGCAATATGGAAATAATAGATGCAGTAATGAAAAGTAGCTCGCGCTTCAACGCTCCGGATGATAGGGTTGGATATGGCATTCCCGATTTCCAGGCAGCATTTAAGATTCTTGAGGAACAGCGATCTTTGAGAAACACGGGTGCAATTCTTGGCAATAGCAATATCAAGATTTACCCCAATCCTTTCGGAAATGAATTTTCAATATTACTAAAACCGATATTTAGCGGCCCCGGTTCTTTTGGTCTCTATGATGCATCAGGCAAGTTGCTTCAAATAAAAAAAATCTCACTGCAAAAAGACCAACCACAATTTATTAAGTTCGAAAGCCTGCAAACGTTTCCGAAGGGAATTTATATTCTCAGGTTTTCTCAGGAAAAAACAAGCCAGGCTTTCAAATTGATTATGAAATAAAAATTTAAAAAGAAGGCAAAAAGGCTAATAGAAATCTTAAAGCTGTTTTGTAAAAACTGCAATAAACAAAGTATCTGCTCTCAATTCATAACCTTCCAGGTATGCCATCTGTGTCATACTAAGTTCGGAATTCTGCAAGATGTAATTAACGTTTTCTTCGTTCTCTTCTTTAAACACCGAACAGGTGATGTATAATAAAACCCCATCCGGCGCCAACTGCGGAAGAATGTTTTGAATGATCTTTTTTTGGAGCGAAGCATATTTTTGAATTTCGCTTTTTTTAAAAAAACATAGTAACTCAGGAGTTCTCGACCACGTACCTGAACCGCTGCAAGGCACATCCGCGATGATTATCCTGAAGGGAATTTCGAACGGGAGGACCAAAGGAGAAGAAAGATTCAGAACCGAAGCCTTGAAATTTTTTACACCTGCATTAGAAAATCTTCTTTCCAGGTTTTTAATTATGGATGGCCGCTTATCCGTAGCTGTGAGGCACACATTCTGGATCGTATCTACGAGCAAGATGGATTTACCGCCACTACCTGCACAACAGTCCCAAACATCAACCGGCGAAATATCATTTGAAAACTTAGTTGTTAGAAAGAACTCCCCAACTCTTTGAGAATTATAATCCTGCACCACAGCTTCTTTATCGATTTTAAGAATGTCTGAAACTTTCTCGTTGGCCGAAAACACAAGGCATCTTTCATTCATCCTTCCAAAAGAAATTTTTGCATCATACAATTTTCTTATCACTATGGATTCTTGTGCAGGTCTTATCCTCAAAAAGAAATCTGGTTGCTGCAAAAAAGAAATACTAAACTTTTCTGCATTTATTTTTTCGCTCAGGTCTGCGTTAAAATGAAAAATTTTATGATGATCAAAGAAGTCCTGGAGAATCTCCAATTTGTCAGGAATGCTTAAGGAAATTCGTGGATGTTCGCCAGCTTTGAATTGTGGTAATACAAAATGTGTCTCAGTCTCGCAGAGAAAAGTACTGATCAATAATTTTTCCTGTAAAGAAACCGGGGAGATAATACCAAGACCAACACGAAAATAATTATAGCATAAGGACGCAATCTGCTTTCTGTCTTTAGATCCATGTTTTTTGTGAGATGAAAAATAATTTCTGAGGTAATGGTGAAATGGTTCGTTACCCTTGTATGCAGAAATTATGATTTCGGCGAAAGGGCTATATCGGCGAAAAGAAGCGGATTCAAGTATTCCTGAAATTACCTTCCCGGAAATATTCATTAGATATAATTTCAGGAGTGAACACCTAAAGCTCGAGCAAAGACTTGATGGGATCTTTTCCAAATAGAAGCTGCGCGGGATTCTCAAGCATTTCTTTAATCCTAACAAGAAAACTAACTGATTCGCGGCCGTCAACTACCCGGTGGTCGTAGCTAACAGCCAGGTACATCATCGGCCTGATAGCAATCTCTCCTTTTATTACGACAGGCCTTTCAACGATGTTATGCATCCCGAGGATTGCGCTTTGAGGAATGTTGATTATAGGAGTACTCATTAATGAACCGAAAATTCCACCATTGGTTATAGTGAATGTTCCGCCGGTCATTTCTTCAATTGTTAACTTGCTTTCTTTTGCTTTTGTTGCAAGTTGAACAACTTCCTTTTCGATTTCTGCCATACTGAGGCTTTCGGCATTTCTAATCACCGGAACAACCAGGCCTTTCGGAGAGGAAACCGCGATCGAAATATCACAATAGTCGTGATAGATAATGCTGTCACCATCAAGCGTTGAATTTACAGCCGGCCATTCCTGCAGGGCAAAGCAACAAGCCTTTGTAAAAAAACTCATAAAGCCCAGATTTACCTCGTGGTGCTTTTTGAATATCTCTTTATACTTTGTTCTAAGGTCCATGATAGCACTCATGTCCACTTCATTAAAAGTGGTTAACATTGCCGTAGTATTCTTGGCTTCAACCAGTCTCCTGCTGATTGTCCGGCGGATACTGCTCATTTTTTCAACCTTATCCTGGCGACTAAAAAGCTCCCTCCCTAAAGGTCGCCCAGGACTGCTTAATGCCTCAAGAACATCATGCTTCATGATTCGTCCATTATAGCCAGAGGGAGTAACTTTTTTCAAATCAATTTTATTCTCAGCTAACATGGCAGCGGCAACGGGTGAAGCTTTTGCTTCCTTAGCCGAAGCGGCAGGTTCTTCTTCTCTCTTTTCGGTTGGCTTGGTCTCTTTTTTCTCTATGGATTCCTTTGAAGTTGGTTGCTGTTCCGCGGTTGTCTGCTCCTGCTTTTCAACCTTTTGATCTTTTTTGGCAGAAACTGGTTTTTCAGCCTTATCATCAATAGTTGCAACAATATTTCCTATTTCTAAAGTGTCATTTTCCTTTGCAACAGTGTGCAGAATTCCAGCCTGCTCCGCATTTATTTCAAAGGTCGCTTTCTCACTTTCCAATTCAGCAATTACTTCATCCCGATCAACCCAATCACCGTCATTTTTTATCCATTTGGTAAGCGAGACTTCACTGATACTTTCTCCGATGGAGGGCACTTTTATTTCTATAGGCATGTGTCATCATTAAGAATTACAAACCTAAGCTAAATTAGGAAATGCACAATGGTAGTCTCACTCAATACCGGTAGAAAAACTATCTGACTAATTTGATTTTAAACTTAGAAAAGAAATTCTATCTTAGAGATTCAATCCATGAAATTTTTATTTTTATCCCAAAGGCTTTTATGCGATTAACCGGTTCCTTTGCAGAAATCCGGAAACGGAAAATCACCGTGAACGGATCCAAGAAATTCAAACGATGAACTGAGATTGAAAAAGATGAAAGAGGTTCGCGATAACAAAGCCGTTGAAGCTCCTATTGGCTTGTTTTCCAAAAGTTGCCACAGATGACTAGTCCGCGATAGCCGTTTGATAATCAGAATTGAAAATGTTTTTTATTATAATTACTTTTATTCCGCCAAAATAACATCCACTCCATTTTTTCAAATAATACGTATGAAACAATACTCCAATCTTTTTCTTACTGCCGTAGTTGTGATCACCTCTGTGGTAACGGAAGCACAATTAACCGTAAATGGTGCCCAGCTATTCTTAGAATCCGGAGCGGTAATTTCTGTGCAGGGGGATGTTACTGCGACAACCGATATTTTAGGTCCGGGAAAGATTCTTTTAATCGGAACCACGAACCAGAATTTAAACATGAATGGATTTACCATTCCGGTGTTGGAAATTAATAACACTGCTAATGCGACATTAACCGGAGATTTAAGAATTGGTACAAGTCTAACGTTCACGAATGGAAAAATCAAAACTGCAAATTTTAATTTCACCTTATCCAATGTCGCCACTTTTTCGGGAGCAGGTACAAGTAAGTTCTTAGAAACCACGGGAACAGGGCAAGTGTTCAATGAGATCACTGCTAATATATCTGCAAAAGAAATTCCGGTTGGAGCTGGCACCAGTTATCGTCCGGCATTTATAACTACATCCGGGACCTACTCGAATGCCAAAGTGGGCGTTAAGGTTTTGGGAGCGTCATCTCCAAACAAACCTCCGAAGATCTCTGATTTTGTGAAGGCGTATTGGCCTGTAACCAAAAGTGGGATTACCGGGACAGTTACTATAAAAGGCCAGTACATAGATGGAAGTGATGTGACAGGATCTGAGGGAAATCTAAAGGGTTATTTTTTTAATGGCACAGACTGGAGTTCTGTAAGTGAAACACATAGTGTAGTTACGAACCAGGTTTCCGCCCCGGTTACCAGTAACTCCGGGCAACTTACCGCACTCGACAAATTCGATCTTTTAAAAGCCAAAATATTTTTGCAGGGAGCATACAATACTGTCACAGGAGTAATGAGCGATGGCTTAAGGAAACCGACTAATGTGATCCCTCTCTCGGATCCATATAGAACTGCTCCTTATAGCACCCAATTTACACATGTTGCAAACTCCGGCGCTGAAACCGCACTCGCGAGCGTCTTTAACGACCAATCGTCAACCAATGATGACATTGTCGATTGGGTATTTCTGGAACTAAGGGACAATGCAAGTTCTCCGGGCAATACCGTTTTGCAAACAAGGAGCGCATTGTTGCAAAGAGATGGAGATGTAGTAGATATAGATGGTGTCAGTCCCGTTACTTTCAATAACATAACTTCCGCGAATTATACAATCTCGGTAAGGCATAGAAATCACCTGGGTGTTAGTACGAACCCAGCTGTTCTTACACCGGCCCTGGCCGAAACCAAATCCACAGCGCCTCTTGTTGACCTTACCACTGCATCGGACGCACAACTGTACGGAACTGCTTCCGCATTTGTTTTGTCCTCTGGCAAAAATCTATTATGGGCGGGTGATGC
>JBDSGZ010000205.1:0-5311 GCA_039918735.1 Ginsengibacter sp. | reverse complement strand
TTCAGCTCTTCCAGTGAAGGTGGCTGAATAAAAATCGAAAAAGTATTTATGGGATATTGTTGCTGAACATGTATTGCGCCCTGCACGTCAATATCCAGGACGGGCACTTTGCCCATTGACCAGATTCTTTCCATTTCACTTTTCAGCGTTCCATAATACTGACCTTCGTAAACCATCTCCCATTCAAGAAATTCTTTCTGATGAATTTTTTCTTTAAAATCTTTTTCTGAAATAAAATAGTAATCAACTCCATTTTTTTCGTTGTTACGGGGCTTCCTCGTAGTTGCGGATACGGAAAACACCAATCGTGGAAACTTTTTTATCAGGTGTTGAATGATGGATGTTTTGCCGGCACCGGAAGGAGCTGTCACAAGAATTATCTTATTAAACTGTTTATCCATTATTTTTTTACTTACACTCTTTTTATTTGTGCTCCCAAAGACTGCAGCCGTTTGTCAATGTCCTGGTATCCGCGGTCAATTTGTTCAATATTCTGAATAACGCTTTTCCCTTCTGCGTTAAGGGCTGCAATGAGTAAGGCGACTCCCGCTCTAATGTCCGGGCTGCTCATTTCTATTCCCCTGAGAGATTGCTTTCTTTCAAGCCCTACCACCACTGCACGATGTGGATCACACAGCACGATATGTGCTCCCATTTCGATGACTTTATCTACAAAAAATAGCCGGCTTTCAAACATTTTTTGATGAATCAATACTGTTCCTCTTGCCTGCGTTGCTACCACGAGTACTATACTCAGCAGGTCTGGGGTAAAACCCGGCCAGGGATGATCCGAAATGGAGAGAACAGAGCCGTCGAGAAAGGTCTGAATTTCATAAATGTCTTGCTCCGGAATGTGAATATCATCACCCACGAAATTCATCTTTATTCCTAATTGTTGAAATTTTTCAGGAATAACCCCCAGGTGAGAAAGACCCACATTTTTTATTAAAATATCACTTTGCGTCATTGCCGCGAGGCCAATAAAAGAGCCGACTTCTATCATATCTGGCAGAATGAGGTGCGTAGTTCCTGCGAGTATTTGTACACCTTCTATTGAAAGTTGATTGCTTCCTATACCTGATATTTTTGCGCCCATGGAATTGAGCATCTTGCATAGTTGCTGAATGTAGGGCTCGCAGGCAGCATTGTAAATAGTAGTTGTTCCTTCAGCCATAACAGAGGCCATCAGTACGTTTGCAGTGCCTGTGACGCTCGGCTCATCCAGCAGGATGAAAGAGCCAATGAGTCTTTCGGCACGCAGGTGAAAAAATGATTCATCACTATCATAGTCAAACGTGGCACCCAGCTTTTGAAAGGAAACGATGTGTGTATCTAATCTACGCCTCCCGATTTTATCGCCACCCGGTTTTGGAACATATCCCTGGCGAAATCGTGCAAGCATCGGCCCGGCCAGCATTACACTGCCGCGCAAGCGTCCCGTCTTCTTCCGGAACTCGTGAGAAGCCAGGTATTCAACGTCGATATTATCTGCCTGGAAAACACAGGTATGCCTGTCAACCCGTTCTGTCTTGACGCCTAATCCTTCAAGAAGTTCAATTTGCAAATTGACATCTATTATGTCAGGGATATTTTGAATGGTAACTTTTTGACCAGTCAGCAATACTGCTGAAATTACTTGCAAAGCCTCATTTTTAGCACCTTGTGGTGTAATTTCACCAGAGAGTTTTTTACCTCCAATCACTTCAAATCCGCCCATCTCAATTTTTTAAAGGTTAAAAGATAAAAAAAACCCGGCAAAAAAATAGGCCGGGATTTAGTTAAAATCATCATTATCATTAATACCTTTTCTTAGAAAACTTATTGCGATTGTTTCGGTTGTCCCTCCCACCGTTATTCCGGTTATTCCGGGGTCCGAAATTCTTGCGGTATTTCCCACCGCCGCCGCCAAACTCTTCCCTGGTATCAGTTCTGTGCTTCACGAACGGACGACTATTAAATTCAAGTTCTCCGTCAGTGATCGAAGCAAGTTCGGTTTGAATGTTATCATCGTGTACCAATTCTTTGTGCCAATTGCTGTAAGTGAGTTTCATATAATAGGCAATTGCGTTTGCAAATCCCTGCCGCTTTTCCGGATCCTCTTCTTTCAGCGCTTTATCGATCACGATTTCAATATTCTTACCAAGATGGTTGTACCTGGGATATCTCTTCGGATAAGAAAGAGGGTCAGGTCTCGCTTTTAAAGTCTCCCGGGTCGGTATTGGATAAGGGCTCTCAACGTCCAGTTTGAAATCACTGATAAGAAAAAGATGATCCCACAGTTTATGCCTGAAGTCTTCTACATTTTTTAAATGTGGATTCAGGAAACCCATAAGCTCAATAAGAGCGTAGGCATTTTTTTGACGTTTTTCTTTGTCTTCTAGCGTCAGCACATACTCCACCATTTTCTGAATGTGTCGGCCATACTCCCTGATTTCGAGATGGTTCCGGGTGGTATTGTATTCCATATTCTCTAAATTGTCCATAAGCAAAAGTATAATTTTAAATTTACGATGCAAACCGCCGCATTAGTCAGCAGTGTTCATTGCATCATGTTTGTTATTGAATAAAAGCAATGAAAGCGCTATTCTTAGACTTTCACAGCAGTTTTTTGTTTTCTTAATTGAAGACTACAAATCCAAAAGGCGATCAATGCACCAACCGTGTCTGCGGCCCAATCAAGAAGATCGAACGAACGGCCCGGTACATAATATTCTTGAATGAATTCTATACCCAGTCCCCAGAAACTTGAAAGAATAGTGATCAATAAAAAATAAGACAGCTTACTCTTAACAGTCCATTCAGTTTTGAAAATGGGATAACTAAACAAGAATGTCAGTAATCCAAAAAGGCCGATGTGTACCCACTTATCAAAAAAAATATCTTCTAGCCATCCTATTTTAGGTAAATCTTTACCCGGAAGACAGGTGAGAAAAATGATGACAAAAAACCACGCAATTCCAGGCAAAAAGTTTATAAACCCTATTCGTTTTTTCATCCTTTTCTACTTAAGCCACCACTTTTTGATAGGCTGCTGCATCCATAAGGCTCTCTATATCCGAAGGATTATCTACTTTCATTTTTATCATCCAGCCTTCACCGTAGGGATCTGAATTCACTTTCTCGGGCTCAGATTGCAAAAGGGAGTTTACCTCAGTGATGGTACCGGAAACCGGAAGAAAAAGATCGCTTACAGTCTTCACAGCCTCAACAGTTCCAAAGACAGTTTCTGCTGAAAGCGATTTGCCCTTGGTTTCTATTTCTACGAAGACAATATCTCCCAGTTCGCCTTGCGCAAAGTCGGTGATGCCGATAGTTGCTATGTCTCCATCGAGGGAAACCCATTCATGATCTTTGGTGTATCTCAGGTTTTCTGGCAGGTTCATTGTCTGATTTTTACTTTTTTGAGGATAGATGCAAATTAATATTTTATATCTATTCCGGAGATTTTAACGGGCAATGGACATCTTCATGTGAATATCTTGCAGGGGCCTGTTATTTTCATCTTTTGCAATATGAGCAATTTTTTCAACCACATCCATGCCGCTAACGACTTCTCCGAATACAGTGTAGCTCATATCGAGAAACGGATCACCTCCAACTGTTTTATAGAACTCGCTATGGTTTTTTGGTATGTGAATATGCAACTGCTGTTCAATCTCATTCAGTTGATTGTCCGTGTAAGTGGTGCCGTCGACTATATAAAATTGAGTTGAACTGCTTTCTTTTTTAGGATTATTTTCATCTGCTTCACGTGCCGCAGCAAGTGCACCTCGTTTATGAAATAATGAAGTATCAAACTCCGCAGGAATCGTGTACTTGAGATCCCCAAGGCCAAGTACCTCACCGGGTTTCGCGTTCTTGCTGTCAGGATCACCGCCCTGTATCATGAAATCATTTACAACCCTGTGAAACAGCAGTCCATCATAAAAATGATCTTTGATTAACTTAACAAAGTTGTCCCGGTGCAAAGGCGTTTTATCAGATAATTTCAAAACGATTCGTCCCGAATCTGTATCAAGATTGACATACACCGGACCAGCAACCTTTGATGAAGGACTTTTTAAAATGCCGCATGATCCCAATAATACAAACACTATTAGGTATAAAATGTTTTTTATCAATTTGTTAAGATTCATTTGAACGGTTCGCCAATGTTTCCAAAGTAAAGCAAAATATGATCCTTCAGAAAATTTTCCTGTTCGGGCATATTATAGGATGGCAGTGGCTTTAACTGGGTAAAATGCGGCCATCCTTCTTCATCATGTCCGTCTACTTTATAATACCCGCTTTGTGAAAGCAGGGTGCAAACTGCAACATGCATTAAGTCTTGCTTTTGTTCTTTCGAAATCTTCTTTCGGAAGTTTCCGACCTCCTGTATTCCAATCAGGAAAAGGATGGCTTCAACATCCGGTTTCTTTCCAAACTTTGCCAAAAACTTGTCTTCAAGGCTCCACCACCGGATTTGCAAATCATCTTTTATTTCCTGCATCCCGCAAAATTAATTCAAATGAAGTCGAATTGGGTAGCCAAAAAAATAGTGCGTCGTTAAATAGCGGTGAAATTTTTTAAAAAAAATCTCACGATACGCTTCGGGTTTATAATGGGTTGACGGCACAATGGTATATTTGCGCCTTAATTTTGAAAACAAGAAATGCTCCAGGTAAACTTTATAAAAGACAACCGGCAAATGGTTTTGGAAAGGCTGGCCGTCAAGCAATTTAAGGATGTTGCTGCGATTGACCGGGTCATCGCCCTCGATGATGAGAGAAAATCGTTGCAACATGAAAGCGAGGAATTATCAGGTAAGATAAACGCTGTTTCCAGGCAGATAGGAGAGTTGATTCAGAAAGGGAACAAAATCGAAAGTGAAAAGAAGAAAGTTGAAGTTGCAGAATTGAAGTCGTTGCTGCAACCGCTGACTCAAAAGTTAGAAACGGTGGAAAAGGATTTAAATCACAACCTGTTGGTTTTACCGAATCTGCCACACGCAAGTGTGCCACACGGTAAGACACCGGCAGAAAATGAAATCGTAAGAGAAGGAGGTGATAAACCGATATTAGCTAACGGGGCCGAGCCTCATTGGGAACTTGCTAAAAAATACGATCTGATAAATTTTGATCTTGGAAACAAAGTGACGGGAAGTGGCTTTCCTTTCTATAAAAATAAAGGCTCAAAATTGCAACGGTCTCTCATCCAATATTTTTTGGATTATAACGTAAAGGCGGGTTATACCGAATACCAGCCTCCTCTTCTTGTAAATGAACAGAGCGCATTTGGAACAGGTCAATTGCCCGACAAAGAAGGTCAAATG